>JABUSV010000208.1 GCA_021442555.1 Pseudobutyrivibrio sp.
GCAACAAACATTCAGAATATATCTGCGCAGGTAACCTCTGCAGTTGAAAAACTGGCAAAGAATGCCGAAGAGATTATGAGATTTGTAGACGAAAATGTTATGGCAGACTATGATTCCTTTGTAGAAATCGTAGAGCAGTACAAGGCTGATGCAGAATCTATCAACGAGATTCTCTCAGACTTCTCTGTATCTGCTGGAGAAATTAACGACACTATGAGCAACATCGACAGAAGCATCGAAGGCATCAGCAATGCTGTTGGTGAATGTTCAGAGGGTGTACAATCTGCTGCAGAGAGCTCTGTAGCTCTTGTAACAGCTATATCTAACATGGTTACTGAGACAGAGAATAATAAGGCTATCTCAGACGGCTTGGAATCAGAGGTTAGCAAATTTACAAACGTATAACACACTTTTCAACAAAAATAAAGAGTAAAGGAAGCGCTATTTTGACTTTCCTTTACTCTTTTTTTGTGTTTTTTATCTTCTATTTTTATGAAATCACTATGTTAATTATAATCCACATCTGTTAGAATATGTAGCGGTTTAAATAATATATCTATTAGAGGAGGATAATTATATATGGAATTTCAAGGTAGCGTCATTAAATCTTATGCCAAAAAAGCGCTGTCCGCAAACTATTGGCCAATGGTTGGTTTTTGCTTATTGTACTATGTATTTGTTTTTGCTATTAATTATTTAAGCAAGATTCCTACAGTTGGTAATGGACTTTATTTTATTGCTCTTGTATTTGTTGGTCCAATAATATCAGCATCTTTTACCCTTCAGTTGTATTGGACTTATCATTCAGGTGAAGCACCAAAAGTATCTCATTTGTTTGAAGGCTTCAAGGGTCACAGATACTGGCATGTTATTGGCGGAACCTGGTACATGACACTGTTCATCTTTCTTTGGTCTTTGCTTTTATTTATTCCAGGTATCATCAAGAGTATCGCATATTCAATGACTCCTTACATCCTTATGGATCAGCCAGAGATCAGTGCTACAGATGCTCTTAAAAAATCAATGGCTATGACAAAGGGTTACAAATGGGATATTTTCGTATTCTACTTAAGCTTCATCGGCTGGCTTTTATTGGCAGGTATCACCTTTGGTATAGTTGGTATCTTTTATGTTATTCCATATTATACACTTTCATTGGCAGGTATATACGACTTCTTAAAGAGCAATGATACAGCTGCTTCTACCGCAGCAGAAGAAGAGATTACAGAATAAATTTATTTACAAGATAATCCTGTTATAAGCAGTACAACTGCAGATTCAAAATATAAAAACCATATAGGCTTCTAACATAAGTTTTTAGAGCCTATATGGTTTTTGTGTGTTATTTATCTGTTATTCTGCGATCTAATTCTTTATGTTCGTCGTAATACAGCTTCTTTTCCTCATACATGCGTCTGTCAGCTTCTGCCACAATCTGACTGCATTTCAATTCTGGATAATCTATTGCCCTTACGATTCCTATGGAAAACGACATACTGTCAACCATATTGCCATGCCACTGTTGTTGAGCCAGAGTAAGCTTTTTCTTCATCTCATTGATTTCATCAGCTGTAGCCTCTACAAACGCTACAAATTCATCTCCACCTATTCTATAGAGATTTCCATTTGAGCCAATGGCATTTTTTAAGCACCCTGCAGTACCTTTGATTATTTCATCGCCAGCCTCGTGACCCAGGGTATCATTGGTAATCTTTAGACCATTGATATCAACTGCCATTATCCACAGATTATCAGAGTAGCTTAAATCCTTGTACTCTTCCATGTGAGCCGAATAAGCATTTCTGTTATATACACCAGTCAAAGCATCGGCAAATGAAACACTTTTTAGGTATTCTTTTTCCCTGACATTTTCATTTATGTTCTCAGAGGTGAATACCACCTCTCTTATTCTTCCATTAGCAGATGTGTCTATCTTGAAAAACGAGAATCTGAACCACTGATCCAAATCATCTATTGCTTCTAGGGTGATAATCTTACGGTCTTTCATTCTCTGATCCAAGGTGGATAAATCTGTAAATGCCTTGGCATCTTTTATGTATGCCGGGCTTACTACCCTTTCCATTACTCCCCATAGTGTCTTTTGGATGCCATTTCTGTCAAATCTGTCTATTACAGACTGAGCACGTTCCGGAGCCGGACCTATTTCTCTATAAGATCCCTCAGCCAGATTGATTACATGCATTGATTCATAAATAGTGGTCATCTCAGAGAGAAGACGACGTTCTTTTTCTATTACTTTCTCTGATACCTTGACCTTGATATTACCTTCCTGAACCTGTTCTGTCTGCATTGCAAATATCAAGAATATCAAAACGATTACGTTAGCCTGATAGAAGGTGCTTTCCTCCGAAATCCATACAGCAGTAAGACACAAAAGCTGTACTAACATGTATATAAGAATACAATAGGCTCTCTTATTTCCAATGTGTCTTTTATATTTTAATACAGCATACACATCTAACATCAATGAGTTGACCAGAATAATATATATAACAATATAAATCAGTGAATCGACAATATCATAGTATCCAAATAACAGTCTAAAACCGATATATCCAACTATCAGAATACCTAACGCCCAGGATTTGATATTCAGGATTTTTACATTTCTTTTGATTGTGTCATGGAATTTGACATCAGATATAGTCAAAGTTCCAAGATACATATTTATACAGCTTATAATTGGAATTGCTGCAATATCTGCAAAGTCTCTTAATACAAACCATCTGTAGTTAACCAGATTAGCATAGACATCATCGAGAGTATATGTATTTTGACTACAGAAAAAATACGTCACCAATATTACTATCTGTGAATATGTGTTCCATATCAAGGCATGTTTAAACCACTTTGTAGATTCTGTAGTATCATTGCTGATTGTAATACCCATCAAAACAGTAACAGCTACTATTAATGTTGTGAAAGTCGTGCTTATGGTAATACCAAACATTTTATACTCCTGAAAAAAAGATTAGTTTACATATTATACTGTAAGTCATTAACTATTGTATAGATGTGTATTATAACTAAACTTCATGTTCAATTCGTGTATTAAATGACAATTATTGATTAATATATGAAAAGTCTCTCACATAAAATAACCCCTGTCCAATGACAGGAGTTATTCTCATCTATGCGGTAATTATATTTGCCCACTTACTATATGCTTTTTTTGTAGCTTCGGTAATAATCGTTGCATCCGTATACTTTGCAAAAGTTACTGAGCTTATTACATCAAACTTGTCACTGTCTGCCAATACGAAGCACTGCCTGCACTGCTTCATGGCTAGCTCTTTTATTAAAGCCTCTGAGGAGTCCGGTGTTGTAAAACCTGCCTCTTTTGTAATGCCGTTGGATCCAAAAAAACCCTTTGTAAAATGAAAGGTCTCCAACATCTTCATGGCCTGGCTTCCTATTATAGCCTCGGTGGTGCCCTTTACCTCTCCGCCTAAGAGAACTACCTTGTAGCCCTTTTTGGCCAGTGTCTTGGCATGGGAGATAGAGTTGGTACAGATTCGCACGCTTTTATCATTGATATAATCAATCATATATCCTGTAGATGTTCCTGCATCCAGGTATACGACATCCTCTGCTTCTATGCACTCCACTGCTTTTCTTGCAATACGCCTCTTTTGAGCCTCGTTGACCATTAGCTTCTGGGCAACTGTTGGTTCTGCAGATAACATGGTGTGCTCTAAAGCCACTGCACCTCCAAAGACCTTTTGCAACTTTTTGTTTTGATCCAAGGCTACTATATCTCTTCTGGCAGTAGATTCTGATACCTCCAACAGGTCACATATTTCCGACACGGTGACGGATCCGTTCTCATTGACCAGTTCGAGTATTCTCTCATATCTGTCTTCTGTAAGCATAGTTATTTACTCAGGTTGGTTTCAACCACAATCTTTCTTATTGGTAAAATAGCCTTCGGTGAAACAGACAGCTCGTCCACTCCCATCTCAAGGAAAGTACGTGTCAAGGCAGTATCAGCGCCTAATTCGCCACAGATACCTGTCCATATTCCTGCTTCATGGGATGCATCCACAACCATTTTTATCATGCGAAGCACGGCAGGATGATGTGGATCATAGAAGGAATCCAAGGATTCATTCTGCCTGTCTATTGCCAATGTGTACTGGGTCAGATCATTGGTTCCGATGGAGAAAAAGTCCACAAGCTTTGCCAAGTCCTGAGCCACCATAACTGCTGCAGGAGTCTCAATCATAATGCCTTGTTCAGGCTTTCCAAAAGGTATTTCCTGCTGAGTCAGCTCTGATTTGACTTCCTCAACTATTTCCTTAATCCTAAGCACCTCATTAACCGAAGTAATCATAGGATACATTATTGCCAGCTTTCCGTAAAGACTTGCTCTGAACAAAGCTCTAAGCTGTGTCTTAAATATCTCCGGCTGGGTGAGACATATTCTGATAGCACGTCTGCCCATAGCAGGATTTTCCTCTGCCGGCATGTTAAAATAATCGCACTTTTTGTCCGCACCTATATCAAGCGTTCTAATTATTACACGCTTTCCTGCCATAGTCTCAACTACAGTCTTGTAGATATTAAACTGCTCTTCTTCTGTAGGAAAATCGTTCTTCTCCAGATAAATAAATTCGCTTCTGAAAAGTCCTATTCCTCCAGCATCATTCTGAAGCACACTGCCCAGATCCTTGATATTTCCAATATTGGCATAGAGCATAATCTTCCTGCCATCTATTGTGACATTCTCTTTGCCCTTCAGGGTCTGCAGCAGTTCTTTTTGCTTGAGCTCCAATTCTCTTTGGTTGGTTTTTTCAAATAAAACAGCTTCATCAGGCTCTACAATAAAGGTTCCGCTGGCGCCCTCTACTATGCCCTTCTTTCCCTCCAAGCCTTCAAAGGTAAGCTCATCTCCACAAGCCACCAGGGCAGGGATTCCCATGGTTCTTGCAAGTATAGCTGTATGAGAGTTAACAGAACCATGTCTTGTTACAAAAGCCAACACCTTGTCCTTGTCCATTTGAACTGTTTCAGATGGTGCCAAATCATCAGCCACAATAATGGTAGGTTCATCTGTGTTTAGTTTGCCGCTGTTATTGCCACTAAGGACACCAATAAGTCGTTCGCTTATGTCCTTAATGTCAGCTGAACGAGCCTGCATGTATTCATCATCCATAGCTGCAAACATCTGAGCAAAATTATCCCCTGTCTCAGCTACAGCATACTCGGCATTTACTTCCTGAGTAGAGATAATGTTTTCTACTGAATCTTTATAATCCAGATCCTCCAACATCATCTGATGAATCTCAAAAATCGCTGCTGAATCCTCTCCAACCTCCTGGCAGGCCTTATCATACAGCTTACCAAGCTGCTCCTTTGCTACTTCACAAGCCTGATTATAGCGCTCTATCTCAGACGCAGTATTCTCTACTTTTACTCGTTTTACCTGCTGTTGCTCCTTGGAATATACATGTATTTTTCCTATAGCTGTGCCTGTGTAAACACTCTTACCTTTTATTGCTTTCATATTGATATCTTTCTACAGGTTATCCTGCATAAATTTTTCAAGGGTAGCCGCTGCTTCTTCCTCATCCTCGCCTTCGATGGTAAAAACAACTTCCATATCCTTTTTAATTCCCATACCCATTACAGCAATGAGTCTTTTAATATCAGCTTCCTTTCCGTTGCCTGACATCTTAATAGTCGACTTAAAGGCAGCTGCCTGCTTTACAAGAATTCCTGCTGGTCTGGCATGGATACCCTCTGGATCTGTGATAGTGTAAGCAAATGTTTTCATAATTACCTCCCGCCACATTTATTCGTGGACTTCTTTTTTTACAATACCTAATACTACTGCTGTTACAACAGTACCGATTAACAATGCCAACAAGTATAGTAAAGCATTTCCTACTACAGGGAACACAAAGATTCCACCGTGAGGCGCCATCAGTGTACATCCAAATGCCATTGATAAGCCTCCAGCTATTGCTGAGCCTAAGATACATGAAGGAATGACTCTGATTGGGTCTGCTGCTGCATATGGGATCGCTCCTTCTGTGATGAATGAAAGACCCATGATAAAGTTGGTTGGACCACTTTCTCTTTCTTCAGCGGTGTATTTATTCTTGAAAAGAATTGTAGAAAGAGCAATAGCACATGGAGGAACCATACCACCAATCATAACTGCTGCCATGATATCGTAGTTTCCTGCTGCAATCGCTGCTGTACCAAATACATAAGATGCCTTGTTGAAAGGACCACCCATATCAATAGCCATCATTCCACCTAAGATAAGTCCAAGTAAGATGCGGCTTGTTGAGCCAAGTCCTGCCAGACCATTGTTAAGGGCTGTGTTGATAGCACCCATGATAGGCTCTACTACAAAATTCATACCAAGTCCTATAATAAGAATACCAAACAGCGGATAAATAAGCACTGGTGCAATTTTCTCAATTGCTGTTGGAAGCTTATCGCAGAGCTTTCTAAGAAGATTGATAACATAACCTGCCAAAAATCCTGCTACGATAGCGCCAAGGAAACCACTCTTACCACCTGCTGCAAGCATTCCGCCTACAAAACCAAGAGCAAGAGCAGGTCTGTCACCGATTGCCTCTGCAATGTATCCTGCCAATATAGGAAGCATAAGTCCAAATGCAACACCTCCGATACCCTTAAGAGTAGCAGCGATCGGATTGATAGAACCAAAATTACCTCTCATATCCTCTGGGAGTGCATTCATATCTACAGCAAAACCATCAATGAGGAATGCAAGAGCTATCAGAATACCACCACCTACTACGAATGGAAGCATATGTGAAACACCGTTCATCAGACAACTATAGATAAAGTGACCTACGCTCTTGTTCTCTGTTGTATTTTTCTTGGCCGAAGCATTAGCCGCTTTGTATACAGGAGCATCTCCCTTAACAGCTCTTGCCACAATGGAATCAGCCTTGTTGATTCCGTCAGAAACCTGACACTCAATAACCTTTTTACCGTCAAATCTGTCCATAGGAACCTTTGTATCAGCTGCGATAATAATACAGTCAGCTGCGGCTATTTCCTTATCTGTAAGCGTGTTCTTTGCTCCGCCTGAGCCACGTGTCTCCACCTTCATTGTGGCCCCAACTGCTTTTGCTGCATTTTCCAGTGCTTCAGCTGCCATATATGTATGAGCAATACCTGTTGGACATGATGTTACGGCAAGTAAAATCTTGCCCTTTGCCCCTTCAATAGTCTGAGCTGCCAGTCTTTCGTCAACACTCTTAGCCTCAGAATCAGCTTCGTCTACTATCTTTAAAAATTCCTCACTAGACTTTGCATTCTTGAGGTTCTTTGAAAAGCTTTCATCCATAAGCATCATGGAAAGCTTTGAAAGCACATCTACGTGAATATTATCCTTGGTATTAGGTGCTGCTATAAGGAAAATCAAATCAACTGGTGCACCATCAAGTGCATCAAACTCAACCCCCTTTGGAACTGTAATAGCTGCAAGTCCAGGCTTTGCTACTGCATCGCACTTGCCATGTGGTATTGCAATTCCTTCTCCAATACCAGTAGAACCTTCTTCTTCTCTTGCAAATACTGCCTTGGTATATGCATCAACATCTGTTATCTTGCCGCTTTTTGCCATCAGTTCGACCGCCATTTTCAATGCAGCCGTCTTGTCTGCTGGAGCCTGATTCAGACTAATGCTTTCGATTGAAAGTAAATCTGTAATTCTCATATCGTTTCCTCCCATATTATCCTAAATCGCCTTAATAGCATCGCTGCTAATGTGGGCATCATAAACAGCTTTAATCTCAGCTGCTGTCGCCAGGTTCTCAGAAAATGCTGATGCAGAGCCTGCAGATAGTCCCATTGCAAAAGCATGCTCGTAATCACATTTTTCAATGTATCCTGCCACAAAACCTGCTACCATGGAATCTCCTGCGCCAACGCCGTTGACCAGCTTGCCATTTGGTGCAGGACTTCTGTAGCATGTACCATCCTCTGCCACAAGCACTGCTCCATCACCAGCCATGGAAATAAGCACATTTCTGGCGCCTTTTTCTTGCAGAGCCTTGGAATACTTTACAATATCCTCTATTGATTGAATCTTTACATCGAACAACTCTCCCAACTCGTGGACATTAGGCTTGATCAAAAATGGCTTGTACTGTAGTACATTTTCCAAGAGCTTTCCTGTAGCATCAACCACACACTCGATTCCTCTTCCTTCAAGTTTTTTAAGTATCTTGCTGTAAATATCTGCAGGCATTGATGAAGGAATACTTCCTGCCAGTATCAGTATGTCACCTGATTTGATTTCATCCATCATATCAAGAAGTTCTTCTACCTTAGCCGTCGGAATATCAGGGCCCTGGCCATTGATTTCCATACCGTCCATGGATTTGAGCTTCACATTGATTCTGGAAATGCCATCAGCAAGTGTGATAAATCTGCACTTTACACCCAAAGCCTTCACTTCTCTTGCAATCTCTTCACCAGTAAAACCAGCTATAAATCCAAACGCTGTGTTGTCGATTCCCAGATTCTTTAATACAGTAGATACATTGATACCTTTACCTCCAGGCAGTATTTTTTCGTCTGATGTTCTGTTGGTCATGCCCAGCTTCATGTCCTCCACTGATACTATGTAGTCCAATGACGGATTAAAGGTAACCGTGTATATCATCATTCTCCTCCTTCCCTGATATTTCTTCACTTACGTAACTGATATTCTCAGTATATAGTCAGATTCGGTCAAATTCAATCAAACAACTTCACCAAATATTCTCTTCACAATTTGGTAACAATTGACTGTTTTTGACTGGTTTAGAACAAAAATGACCGTCAGATTAGGAGAATCATCTGGCGGTCAGTCAAATATGAGCAAACAAGCTGTTATTTAATTAAATCACATGAATGAAGTATCCAAAGGCCTCTATGTCCTTTTCAACTCCAATCAAATCCTTGGACATAAGATATGGCTTATCAGAGTTATTTATCACAATTACAATCTTTTGCTCTTTGTTTTCTCTTGCAAAAGCATATACCCTGTTATCATCATCTGTAAGAACTGTCTTGTAGCTTCCATTTCTGATAGCAGAATTCTCATGTCTGAAGGAAATCCACCTCTTAAAGTCCTCATATGCATTATCTGGCTTTAACCATGGCATAGGCTGCCTGTATTCTGACTCCTTGTAACCATCCAGATAATACTCATCTCCGTAGAATATTGAAGGAATACCATATCCCATTATAAGATAAAAGAAAGCCAGTCTCATCCTTCTTCTATCTCCTTCACATAAGCTTAAGAACCTTGGAACATCGTGAGAGTCCAAAAAATTCATCTGAGCCAGAGACACCTCCCTTGGATAGCGATATATCATTCTTTGGACAGACTCATCAAACTCAGTCACAGACATTACCTGTTTAGCAAAAAAATCAGTACATAAATAGGTAAATCTGTAGTTCATGGTGGAATCCATCTGATCTCCCATCAGCCATACCCAGGAATCCTCCCAGATTTCGCCTATCATAAGAGCATCCGGCTTTTCTTTTCTAATAGCTGTCTTGAAATGTCTCCAAAAATCATGGTCGATTTCATTAGCTACATCCAGTCTCCACCCATCGATTCCTACTTCTCTGATCCAGTAGGTTCCAACATTGATGAGGTATTCTCTAAGCTCAGGGTTTGAAGTATTGAGCTTTGGCATCTCCTTAACATAGGCAAAAGCAGCATAGTTCGGAGGATTCTTATACTCCACCTTATCTGGCATATCGTAAAACCAGTCATAGTATTTGGATTTGCTTCCATTTTTTAATACATCCACAAAAGCAAAGAAATCCGGGCCGCAGTGATTAAAGACACCATCAAATAACACTCTTATTCCACGACTGTGACAGGCTGCCACCAGTTCCTTCATGTCTTGCTTGGTGCCAAAGCACGGATCTATATCCATGTAATCGGCCGTATCATACTTGTGATATGAATTGGCTACAAAAACCGGGTTAAGATATATGCAGTTGACTCCCAGTTCTTTAAGATAATCCAGATTGGCAATAATACCCCTGAGATTCCCCCCAAGATTGCTTTTTACATCTGCAGTTGTTCCGTCACATTTAGTGACGCCCATGGTAACTGGAACCTTGGATATATAGTTTTTGTCTGTTGCAAAGCTGTCAGGGAAGATATGATACATTACCATATCCTTTGCCCAGGCAGGAATCCTGCACACCTCTTCTCTTCTGATATATGGAAACTGGAAATACTCCGTTCTTGATACCTCAATATGCTCTATCAGACCTCTCTCGCAGTAATACAGTACCTTGTTACCGTCAGTGATTTCAAAGTAATAGCATACTCTGGTGTAGTCTGTTTCAATAGTAGTCTCATAATAATCAAACACCTGATCAGAGCCTGCAAGCTCCATTTCAAGAGGCGTTACTTCTATCTTTTCTTTGGGATAACATCTGTCTCCAAAATACAGCACACAGCTCTTGCAGTCATTTTTTGCCGTCCTCAGACGTATCGCCAGATGGTTCTCATCCTGCGAATAGGCATACTGCGACAGCGGTATATGCAATATAGCTTCTTCTTTCATTTTAT
>JABUSV010000238.1 GCA_021442555.1 Pseudobutyrivibrio sp.
TAATGAAGGAGCCATGGTGATTTATGTGCATTTGACATATATTTTCTCCTCCTATCTTAATACTGTCAGGATCAACAGATTGACTCCACCACAAACAAATGTAACACCCCATGCAAGCTTGAGCATAAGCTGCCACTTAACACGAGCTGATGTGTTATCAATAAGGATCTCTAAGAAAAATACTACTAAAATAACAACTACTGCTACAACCCAGCTGATTGGATTGCTGTTAATGATAAAGAGAGCTACTACTCCATAGAGGAATACGTTCTCATACCACTCTGTAATGATAGTAAGGGCATATTCAACACCAACCATCTCAGAAGTAACACCCTTTACAACTTCCTGATGTGCATGGTGAGAAGTAGAAAGGTCAAATGGTGACTTTCTGAATTTAATTGTAAGGATGAATACAAAGCCTACAAAAATCAATGGAAGTGAAAGGATAGCACTTTTATTTGCTGTGATAATATCACTTACATTGAAAGAGCCTGTTGCAAGGTAGAATCCTACTGCAGTAAGAAGTACCATTGGCTCATAAGCCATCATCTGCATAAGCTCACGTGATGAACCAATTGTTGTATATGGTGTGTGAGTTGATGTAGATGCCAAAATCAAAAACATTGCAGCTGTTGAAAGTGAAAAGAAGCATAACAGTATATCGTATCCACCGAAGAACAGCGCTCCAGTTAAGATTACAAAGAATGAATATGACATAATCATCAGAAGCTGTGATGGATTAACTGTCAAAAACTCCTTAACATTAAGCTTGCTAATATCATAGAAAGGCTGAAGGATGCTTGGTCCCTTACGTCCCTGCATCTTGGCAGATAGTTTTCTGTCACAACCATCTAATAAACCACCGATAAATGGAGCAAGTATAACAAATGCAATCAAAGATATCATTTTAGCTGTCATTAGATTGCACCTCCTATAATAAGAGTAAGATGAACTACAATAAGGATTAAAGCTATGATAACTGAAGGTGTGAATATCTTATTCTCAGAGAATACGCCCTCAAGATACCAGCTGGAAATATGAAGCTCCTTTGGCTCACCAAATGAATCAATAAAGCTCTTGTTATCGCCAGCGTTAGCTCCACCCATGTAACCAAGTACCTTCTTGTACTTGAAGTTCTTTGCAATAAGGTAGCTTACAAAAGGTACGATGAATACAGCAAAAATCATGATTGCCATGATTACGATGTTGTCATCAGACATAACCTTCTGTGATGTTCCAAACATAGCCTGAACTGCATCAGTTACGATACCATTTGATAAGAATGGCATTCCAATGCAAAGAGCAATAAGAAGCGCTGCATGGAAGAACATTGAAATATATTCGTTAGGCTTTGTTCTGTCAGGATGTGTAGCCTTCTCATCAACACCAAGAATCTTAGCCATCCACTTTGTCCAATAGAACATTGTTGTAGCCGAACCAAATGAGATGAAAAGAATCATGAAGATTGAAGCACCTGATTCAATATCTACGAAAGCCTTAAGAGCAGCCCATTTTGATACAAGCATACCAAATGGAGCTAAGAACATTCCTGCAATACCCATAAGAAGGATAGCTCCAAGCTTTGGATACTTCATTGCAAGGCCTGTCATTGTCTCAATGTTACGGCTCTCTGTTGTATTTTCAATAGCACCAACGCACTGGAAGAGCATTGACTTTGATACTGCATGGAATAAAAGTAAGAAGATTGCAGCCCAAATTGTCTCTTCATGTCCGGCACCTGTACATGCAACAATAAGTCCAAGGTTAGATACCGTAGAGTATGCAAGTACCTTTTTGCCATCTTGCTGTGCAATAGCAAGACAAGATGTTGCAAAGAATGTAAAACCACCAATCAGATAAACCATCTGACCCACATAGTTACCTTCCATTGCGATGGAAATACGAATGAGCATGTAAATACCAGCCTTAACCATTGTTGCACTATGCAACAGGGCTGATGAAGGTGTAGGTGCAACCATGGCACCAAGTAACCATCCTGAGAATGGGAACTGTGCTGATTTTGTAAATGCAGCAAATGCAAGCATTGCAATTGGAATAAGAGCTAGATTGCCGTTAGCTGCACCAATTGCATTGTCAATAAGTACATACAGATTGGTTGTGCCGTAGCAAACCATACCTATAGCGATGGCGATGGCAATACCAAGACCACCAAGAAGGTTCATCCACAATGCCTTAAAACTGTTGTTAATAGCAACCTCTTCACGAGTATAGCCGATGAGAAGGAATGAACAGATACTTGTAATCTCCCAGAAGAAGTAAATCCAAATGATACTCTGGGATGTTACAAGACCAAACATTGCCCCGTAGAAAATAAAGATAATGCTGAAGAAGTAATATCTTCTGTCAGTGATTCTCTTCATGTGATAATGATGATATCCATGCATGTAACCTACAGCATAGATACAAATAGCCCCACCAATAACACCAATTACGAGAATCATAAAGAATGCGAGGTAGTCCATACGCATACGAGGTGCTTCAGTAATAGTGATACCAAGCTCCTCCTCAAAGATCTCAAGACCTGCAACCAAGAGGGTCTGCACGATAGAAATAAGTGCGATCCAATATTTGCGGTACTTGAATGTGAGAAAAACTACAAGTGCCATAAGCACAAAGTCTCCCACGAGAATGATGCTGTCAAAGATCTCTGAACCAACGAGGTCGAACTGAATGCTTTCTCTTGAGCCTGTAAGCCAGCTGAAGGCCACAACCAAAGATAAAGCCATTACAATTCCTGCACAAATATAACCCATGCCGTTTCTCAGCTTGGTTGTTGGCAAGAACTTCATTGACAGTGCTATTATGGCTGCCAGAGCAAATGGCAGGCATATAAGCAAAGTAACCATAGTTTCCATTAGCTTGTCTCCTTTTTTATTTTTAAGTTTTTGAAAACTTTTATACTTCTCAGAACATAATCGCCTGTATGTAATTACTCATCCTAAGCGCAATGTTCCAATTGACATTGTATTCCTAATCATGTGTAATAACAATACTAAAATGTTAAAAAAATAACATTGAGACAGTTTCTTGATTTTTGTTAAATAGACTGCCTATTTCTCCTGGCTCGATTTGAAATTTTCTTTAAAGTTTTCGTAAAGCACATTCATCAGTTTTTTCTGGGCATCTTTTACTATTTGCTGACGTTCCTTTGGGATCTCCTGCATACCCTTTATAGAGGCTACTATGTTAGCTGGCTTAAATACATCCGCCACATATTTGACGTCTCCTCCATTAAAGCTGTTAAAAAGATGGTCTGACAAAAGCTTTCTTTCTTCTGGCGTAAGCTCAGATAAGATAGCCTTAATGGATGTGTCTGTAAGGTGACTGCTGCTTGCAAGCTTAGGTGCATATATAAAATCGCCGCCCAATATCTCCCAGGAATACGGATCATGCTGTAAGAATCCACTGCTTGGGTTGTTGCTCTTTACTATTCCATTCTTTTCAATATGATTCATAAACATTCCAACCATAGATGAATCAGGAATATAAGAATGAACTCTTTTTTCTATTCTGTGATATTCTTCGCTGTCTAATATATCTGTCATAAACCCGGGACCATCAAAGCTGTATACTGCTTTTATTCTGTCCTGAACCAATTTACTACACTTTATAGCACAATATTGTGAAAAATTTCCGCCTTTTGAGTGCCCAGATATAATTATTTGTCCTTCTGTAACAGCAGCAATCTTTTCAAGATATTTTACAGCCTTTCCCTGACCTGGAACCTCCTCCATAAAAGACATGTTAAAATCTTCCTTCCAACCAGGCACTGTGTTATCTGTTCCTCTAAAAGTTACATGAACCGTTCCATCCTCCAACAGATATGTAATGGCGGCAAACTGCGTCTCATCCTCAAGGTTAATCTCTTCTACATGTCCAAAAAGAATAGTGTTTTTAAAACGTCTAAAACTGGCCATGGCATCTAAAAGCTCTATATCAGTTTTTCTGCGAACTATCCCCTGCTCTTCCTTAGGCAATGCCTTGTATGCTTTATTAACCTCTGTAATTTTAAGCTTTTTGCAAAAGTCAGAAGGCATTATGTTGTTGAGGTGTATATAGCAAAGAGTTGCAAACATAAGTGAATCTACAGCATTAGGCCCTATATCTTTAAAGCTTATATCTCCTCTCCATTCCAGGTAGTCCTTCATAGATCCCATCTAAATACCTCCTAATCTTTAAAATGCAAAAAGCTCCCCTGAAAAGGGGAGCCAGCCAAATAATCTATACATATTTCTTTAGAGTATTTCTAACTGCACCAGGACCTGCTATAAGCTCAACAAAATAATTTGCGACCTTATCCTCAAGACCCGCTGATGCAAGGTTAACACCCCAGATCGATTCTTTTTCAAGAAGTGGCTTTATTTTTGCAATAGCCTCTGAGCCGTCACCCAGCTTAATGTCTCTAACATATGGACATACTGTCTCAAGCAGTGGATCCGGGCTTAGTTCAAAGGCCTTACCATTGTCATCTATGGCCATAAGATAACGCATCCATCCTGCAAATACAAGAGGAATTAGTTTAAGATCTTCTATATTCATATTGTTTTTCTTGTAGTTTTTGATAGTCTCACCGAATCTGATTGCAAGCTTTTGAGAAGTATCTGTTGCTATTCTTTGTGGAGTATCAGGCATAAATGGATTAGGAACTCTGACCGTAAGCACTGTATCAATGAAATCCTTTGGATCAAGCACACCAGGATTTACAACTACAGGAAGTCCTTCTACGTAACCTATTGTCTTAACAAGCTTTACAAGTTCTGTATCCTTCATCTCCTCAGAAATCTTGGTATATCCAAGAAGACATCCCATCACAGCTAAAGCTGTATGCAATGGATTTAAACAGGTACATACCTTCATTCTCTCTACTTTATCTACAGTCTCTTTGTCTGTAAAAATAAGTCCCCCCTTCTCAAGCGCAGGTCTGCCATTAGGGAATGCATCCTCTATTACAAGATACTCTGTCTCCTCGGCATTGACAAACGGAGCCACATAAGTATTCTTGGATGTTACTACAGGCTCAAGCTCTTCAAGTCCGTCTGCTTTTAAAATATCCTCTACAGATGGATCAGGGCGAGGAGTAATCTTATCAATCATTGACCAAGGGAATGAAACTTTGGATCTGTCATTGATATATTCTACAAAGCCTTTATCTACAAGACCAGCCTTTTCCCATGCTGTAGCGAAGCCTTCCATGGCAGCATAAAGCTTATCACCATTGTGTGAGCAGTTGTCTGTTGAAACCATTGCAATAGGCTTCTTACCTGCAACATATCTGCTGTAAAGAAGGGAAGCAACCTTGCCTATATATGATGCCGGTTTTTGTGGTCCTGCCATAAAATCTGCTTCTACTGCAGGAAGTGTATCGCCCTTGCCATCTACCAAGCTGTAGCCCTTTTCAGTAATGGTAAAAGTGGCAATCTGAAGGGAATCCTTTGAAAAAATCTCCTTGAGACGGCCAAATTCCACGTCATTCTCTGAATCTAATATGCAGGACTCAGCAATTGAACCTACTACAGTCTTCTCGATGCTTCCATCTCCCTTAAGAGTTACAAGAATAGAATAATTGTCATTTGGACGATATTTTTTCTCTATTATTTCATAATCAAAGCCTTCAACTACTGTAATACCCCTGTCCAAGATACCTTCGTTAAGAAGATTCTGTGCTACATTTGCCTGAAAAGCTCTGAAAATATTTCCTGCACCAAAATGTACCCAGAAAGGGTTTTCCTTTGTAGCTTCAATCATTTTTTCTCTGTCATATTGTGGAAGCTTATAGCCCTTCGCCTCCCACATGGCCTTATCCTTTAAGCCCAGTTCATTTAACTTCATGTCAAAACCCTCCTAACGCTTTTCAACGCCTCTTGTATGACTCTTTTCTATAGCTTCCCACAGACCATTGAGATATGTTGCACCAAGAGCTCTGTCATATAAGCCATAGCCTGGCATGGCAACCTCATCCCAAATCATACGTCCATGATCTGGTCTGATAGGTCCTTCAAAACCTATGTCATACAAAGCCTTCATAATCTCATACATATCAAAGGTTCCATCACTTGAAAGATGGCAAGCCTCCTCAAAGTTAGTTGGAGAATGGAACTTAAGATTGCGAACATGAGCAAAATGTATGCGGCCCTTAAGTGCACGAATCATATCTGGAAGGTCGTTTTCCAGATTGGTACCATAGCTGCCTGAACAGAATGTAACACCGTTATGTGGGTTGTCTACCATCTCCATCATTCTTAAGATATTCTTCTTGTTAATAATAATACGTGGCAAACCAAATACTGACCATGCAGGATCATCCGGATGAATAGCCATATTAATGTCATATTTATCACACACTGGCATAATCTTCTCTAAAAAGTACTTAAGATTTGCAAAAAGCTTCTCATCATCAATATCTTTATACATCTCAAAGAGTTCTTTTACTCTTGCCATACGCTCCGGCTCCCAGCCAGGCATCACAGCACCATTTGTGTCCCCTGCAATGGTCTCAAACATCTTTTCAGGATCAATGGCATCAACAGCCTCCTGAGTGTAAGCAAGAACAGTCGAACCATCCTCTCTTACTCTTGCAAGCTCAGTTCTTGTCCAGTCAAATACTGGCATAAAGTTATAGCACACAAGATGAATATCTTCTTTTCCAAGATTCTCCAGTGTCTTAATATATGCATCTATATCCTTATCTCTGTCTGCAGAACCTGTCTTGATTGCATCAGAAATATTTACAGACTCAATACCTGCAATATGCATACCAGCAGCAGCAACCTCATCCTTAAGAGCCCTGATTTCATTCTGCTCCCAAACCTCACCTGGCTGCTTATAATATAATGTTGTAATAACACCTGTAACACCAGGTATCTGTCTAATCTGCTTCAAAGTAACAGTATCATACTTTGAACCATACCATCTTAAAGTCATTTCCATGTATCTAATCCTCCTGAACATTATTCAATCTCTGCGCCTTCGCACCACATACACCGATAATACACCCACCCTCACCAAAAAAGGATTGCACCAATTGTTGCATACATTGCAAAAATTGCTATTTCGTTATAGAATCCAAGTAAACCTAAGTCCCGCTCCCACATTAATTACAGCCTATGCCCTTGGACTGGATTTTACTTCTAACATAAGAGGGCACGGCTATACCACCTATCCCACAGACTCTTGGAAAGCTAAGAATCATGACGCACGTTCCCCGACTTTTAAAAGCGTGCAAGTGTTCTTTGAACGCGGGACACACCTTTGTTTAGCGTCTGCGCTACAAATACACCACTGTTGCTTATTATATTTCTCAAATCCAGTATCACAATTCATCTTACGATTTAGGCAACAACGTACTGGCACTTATGAGGGCGTTTGCAGTATTTTGCACAGCTGGCAACAGGACGTTGCCAGCAAGTCGCACTGAGCCAGGACGACGAATTGCGGCTGGTGTGCAAAATACACAAACCAGCTCATTAGTGCCAGTAGGCGAAAGCCGACTAGTAAGATGAATGTGAGTACTGAATTTGAGAAGGACAATGGTTATATAAGTGTATTTGTAGCACAGACGCACACTTGTCGTGTTCAGCGGTCAAAGTACACTTCCGTCAAAGTCGGGGAGCACTATGATTCTAAGCTTTCCTGCGAAGGACTGTCTGTGGGATGGGTGGTATAGCCGTGCCCCCTTATGTTCTGGTTTTATTATTCCCAAGGGCAGGGGGCCAAAAGAATAAGCTATGGGGGCTGGAACCAACAGTAAGGAGGATTTTATGAAACGAAATCTGCAAACGGCGTACAATACAAGGCAATACATGGTATCAAAGGATTTTGAGCTGTACTATTACAGTGATAATAAGGTACCTAATGTAGCTTCACATAGTCATGATTATTATGAGTTTTATTTTTTTATAGATGGAAATGCAGGAATAGAGATAGACAATGAGGTGATGACTCTTGAACCAGGCGATATAGTGGTCATGACACCAGGGCTAAGGCACAGGGCTGTGTTGCTTGACGGAGATAAAAAGTATTCGAGATTCGTGTTTTGGATTAGCAAAGAATACTTTCAATATATGTTTGAGCACTCTGTTAATTTTGGATATCTGATCCAGCATGTTATTACCAGTGGCCAACATATCTTCCACAACGACAGGATTGCCTTTAATAATATACAAGGCAAGATATTTACTCTTATGGAGGAGCTGAATGCCGACAGATTTGGGAAAAATGAGCGTGTAAGACTGTGTGTAATGGATTTAATGCTGCATCTCAATCGCATAGTATATGAGGCAAATCATCCATCAACTCAGAGGGAGGACATGACTTTGTATCAAAATCTGCTTAACTATATCGAGCAGCATTTGGAGGAGGATATTACACTTGAGGTGTTGGAAAATGAGTTCTATGTCAGTAAGTATCATATAGAGCACACATTTAAGGACCAGATGGGGCTTTCTTTGCATCAGTACATAATAAAAAAGCGCCTCGCTGCCGTGCGAGACGCAATTATTAACGGTTCTGATATAGTTCAAACCTGCCTTGGTTGGGGCTTTAATGACTATTCCAGCTTTTTCAGAGCCTTTAAAAAAGAATACGGCATGTCCCCAAAGGAATATAAAAAGATATATGGCAATTAGTTATCTTCTGTCAAAGTTGATGGCCAGGAAATACTGATTGCCTATTTTTTCATGTACCAGAGATAAAAGCTCTGATTTTACCATGTCTTCTGTCTTGGAATATCCAAATGGAAGAACCACATCAAAGATAAGATTGGTATGAGTTTGTCCAAATACGACTCTGAAATCGTGGAAGTTAAGATCCGAATCATATTCATTGACTAGCGTTTCCATGGCTTCTCTAAGAGTGGTAACTCTCTCATCCTTGGTAATAACAGGATCCATGTGAATAGTGGTAAGGCAGTTGTATCTTTTGTTGCAGGCCTGTTCTAACAGGTCGATGGTATCGTGTAACTCCAAAATATCACCTTCTGCAGGAACCTCAGCATGAAATGATATAATCTTGCGGCTTGGGCCGTAATCATGAATCATCATGTCATGAACACCTATTACATGTTCCTGATTAAAATCCATGATAAAGCTTTCAAGCTCTTCTATAAAATCATCATCAGGCATAACACCAAGCAGTGGGTCTATTGTATCCTTTACAGCAGATACACCTGTCATAAAAATAAAAAACGAGACAATAATACCTGCATATCCGTCTATGGCAAATCCAAAGAAATGCTCTATAAGCATGGCAACCAGAACAAGACTAGTTGCTCCTGTGTCACTGATACTGTCTTTTGCTACCGCCATAAGTGTAGACGAATTAATATTCTTTCCAACCCTTGAGTTATAAAAGAACATGTAGCACTTTACCAATACCGAAATTAAGAGTATGGCCACTATTAAAAGTGAAAACTCTGTTGCTTCTGGATGAATAATCTTATTGACAGATGTCTTAAAAAGCTCAGCTGCCACAAGCAGTATCAACCCTGAGATAACAAGTCCTGCTACGTATTCCATTCTACCATGGCCAAAAGGATGCTCATGGTCAGCCTCATGGGCCGCAAGCTTAAATCCCACCATTGAGACAATGGAGCTTCCTGCATCTGACAGGTTGTTCATGGCATCTGCTGTAATGGCTACAGAACCGCTGATTAAGCCTGCAGTAAGTTTTATCCCAAACAAAAATATGTTAAGTCCGATGCCTACCAAAGCACAAAGTGTCCCCCACAATGTACGCTGTTTATCCATGGGATACTCAGGCTTAATAACAAGTCTTGAAAGTAACGAAAACATCTAATCACCTATCCTATATTCCAAAATTTCTCTCGCGGTCTTCTTCTGCCGCCAAATCCGCCTCTGTCATGTATTTTTTGTATATTTTTTCAACAAAAAAATCGCACAACATCATATACAAGGCCGGAAGTATCAGCACCAGAAATGGCCACTGAAGTTCAAAAAGTATAGCAAGTATCAATGCAATAAGCAAAAATACAGAATCCACCAGGTTGGATATGGCAAAATATATACTATTCTTCAAAAAGTTTTTGGTGGTATTGGTAAAGCGACTGATATATGGGAACAGCTGCAGGGCCCACATAATAATTATGGCAAGAATAATAAGAAACAGGATGTATATTCTTCCAATCTTTTGACCTGCCATGGCATACTGATACATAACCCATGCCTCCCAGGATATAGCTCCACCTATTATGGCCATAAACAAAAAGCATATAGTGGACTGCTTAAAACAGTCCTTAAAAGCCTTAAAAAACTCTCTTGTAGCATAGCCTCTGTTGTGTCTTAGGTTCTTGTGCGCCACATAATATAGTGCAGACCAGCTGGCACCTATGGTAAATAAAGGGATGGAGCACACCAGAAAAATAAGGGATAACCAGACTATATCCACAAGCTTTCCCATATATCTTACAAAAGGTCCATCAATATCAAAAAAATCTCTCATTATATCCTCTTTTTTGAACAAGCGGCTTCGCCGAAGTTTCGTCTATAATTTACTGCGTAAATTATCTCCTCTTTTTTG
>JABUSV010000144.1 GCA_021442555.1 Pseudobutyrivibrio sp.
GTCATGGCAGGATTTGTACACGAGATGAACCAGAAGATTGCTATGAACGTACAGGTAGAACGAGCTTTTGAAGAGATGGCTGAAAGACTAGAGCTGCAGGAAGCGGTTAATCTTTCGGATATTTTAGTTTTTTCCAAGAGAAGCGGCGGAGACTATGGCAGATATATAAAGGATACAGCATATAAGATAGAGGACAAGATTATGGTTCAGCAGGAAATAAATACAATGACTGTTGAAAAGAGATTTGAGTACAGGATTATGTCTGTTATGCCAATAGGAATATTAGCGTATGTGTCTCTTACATCAAAAGAATTTATAGATCCTTTATACAGTACGATAGCAGGACGAATAGTAATGAGTGTAAGTCTTGTGCTATATGGGATTTTACTTGTTGCAGGAAAAAAGATTGTAGAAATAGAAATCTGAGTTTGGGAGGAGCAAGACCTTGCAAGAAAGTCGTGACTTAACCGCAAAAGGATATATAGCAATGATAGGTGTAATGATGATACTTGGAATTGCACTGTTTATATATGATTACCTGCAGGCTACTTATTATTTTGACAGTAAGCTTGAAAGAGGTGCAGCAGGGTCAGGGGTAGAAATAAATGAGATGAGTCTTATGGATGAAAACGGCAAACATGACATCGACGTGGAAATATCAGCTGTTCCATTTACAGAGGAAGAGGCAAATGCTTATCTTGATGAGGCTTCAGATGAGATGTTTGATGCGATAAAGGGAAAGAACAGTTCTTTGGATGAGGTCATGTATGACCTTGATTTTCGACAGTTTTATTGCAATGACCTGGTGGAAGCAAAGTACGAATGCAGCAGTATTGAATATATTTCTTTGGATGGAAAAATCAATCATGATGTGTTAACTGAGCCAGTAATTGTGACAGCTGAGGTAATCCTAAAGCTTGAAGAGTACGAGAGAATATGTCCGATTACCATGAGGATTGTTCCCTGGGATTCCAACACAAAAGAAGGTTTTGACTATTATCTGAAAAAGAAACTTCAGGGAATAGACAGTAGCAATAGGGATTTACGGGAGATTGAGCTTCCTGCATCGCTGGATGACAAATATCTAATATGGCAAAGAAGAATAGATTATCGAGGAATAAAGCTTGTAATAGTAAGTTTTCTTGCTGCAGCATGTATGCCACTTCTTAGCTATAACGAGGTGAGAAAAAATCGAAAGATAATGCAAAAACAGAGGTTAAAGGATTATCCCATGATTGTAAATGAGCTATCCATATTGATGGGAGCTGGTATGAGTATCAAAAGTGCCTTTGAAAAAATGTCAAAAAGATATATGAAAAAAAAGAATCAGGGGGAAATCAAAGAAGGCTATGAGCTTATCCTTAAAACATACAGGCGAATGACAGAAGGTATTGGAGAGATAGAGGCAATAGAAATAATGGGTAGAGAAAGTGATGTGAAGGAATATCGTAAGCTTTCCATGCTTTTATCTCAAAACTTAAGAAAGGGCAACAGAGAGTTGCTCACAAATCTGGAGCGAGAAGAGGTAAATGCCTTTGAGTTAAGAAAGCAGCTTGCTATGCAGGCTGGAGAGAAGGCATCTACCAAGCTCTTATTACCAATGGGAGGAATGCTGGGAATCATTATGACGATACTCTTGGTTCCAGCATTACTACAAATAAACATATAGACAGGAGGAAGGTTATGAATCTATTACAGAAGAAGGGCTTGAAAAGCTTTTTGATGGATGAGGATGGAATTGGAACAGTGGAGATGATTTTAATACTGGTAGTTTTGATTTCATTGGTCATCATATTTAAAAATCAACTTACTAATCTGGTAAATGATATTTTCAAGACTATTAACAAGAATGCCAACTCTATCTAGGAAAAAGGGTTCGCTAACAGTGATGCTTGCACTGATGCTGACAGCGGTAGAAGGTTTATTTTTTACTATGTCAGAGTGTGTAAGACTTTATGCACTACTAGATGTTGCTACAGGTTATACAACTGAAGCTGTGGAAAGTTGCTTTTCTGAATACAACTCATATCTGTGGGACAAATATCATATTCTTGGTATGGATATGGCTTATGGAATGACGAGTGTATCTGATGAATATCTCAGGAACAGACTATGTTCCTTCGCAAATGAAAATTCAAATCCCGATGGAAATATCAATATGCTAAGACTAAATGCTGACTTTGCACAGGTAAACTATACTCTTTTAACAGATAAAGGCGCATCTGCTGTGATTGCTCAGGGGGTTGAGGCATATGAAGCCGGGTTGTTAAAAAATATCTATAAAAAAGCAACAGAGCATATTAGTAGTGATGAGATGGATGTAGGTAGTCTGGTAGGTGGTGGAGCATCTGCTTTGGATAGTGCCAGAGCAGATGCCAATGCTGCCAGACAAAGGGCTATTGATAATGGAGAAGAGGATATTCCGCCACAGCCCTATGAGGTAGAGGACGACCCAATAAATGCGTACAAAGCCCTCAGAGAAATGGTTGAGTATGGCATGTTGTATCAGGGTTTGCCTGCATCAGCTGAATTATCGACAGCAATTATTAATTCAGACGAGCAGGTATCAAAACGATCACTTCACGCAGGCAATAAAGACAGCTTTAGCGCAGGTCTCGTTGATAGTGAAATATATACCAGATATCTGATGAGTGAATACAGCTGTTTTACAAATGACAGAAACCACGATGGTTTGCAATATGAAGTGGAGTATGTGATATGTGGGCAGGATTCAGATGAAAGTAATCTTGCTTCAGTTATGGGAAAAATACTGCTGATTAGAGAAGGTGTCAATGTCCTTGCCATATTGTCTGATCCGTATTTGATGGGACAGGCAGAATCTATGGCAACTGCTTTGTGTGCAGCTGTTTTTGCACCACATCTGGTTGCTGTTGTAACTCCTGCCGTGGTTGCTGCCTGGGCATATGTAGAAAGTGTATTAGAGATTAGGGCAATAATGTCAGGCGACAAAGTAGCAATTACAAAAAACAGCTCTAATTGGAACAGTGATTTGTTTCACTTGTCAGGCTGTCTTAGTCAAGGTGTAAAGGCAGTAAATGTCGAGGGAGGAATAGGATACGAAGAGTATCTTAGTACGTTTTTAATAGCACAGGCTGCCACAAACACAAGTCAGATGGGACTAAGATCATGTGATGTAATGGAAAATGCGCTTCATACCCAGATGGGATATGAAAACGTCAGGTTAGACAACATGATTACAAACATGGATACAACCATAAACTATAGTGCAAACCAGTTGTTTCTGAGCTTTGTTTATATTCCAGGGATTGGATTAGATGGTTATCAGATTAAAAAATCAGACAGCATAGACTATTGCTGTAAATAAACAGGGGGTATAGCAGGGTGTCTCAAAAAACATGTAGAGTATTAAATTATGAAAGGATAATCCAATATACTACGGTCAAACATTCCCAACCCGAGGCATCCGGCTATGCCTCCTGTAAAAACAAAAAAATGAAGGGAAGCTATACGGTGGAGGCCTGTATGGCAGTTCCGCTTTTTATAACAGCTATGGTGTTCATGATTTTTTTTATGAGAGTGTTAGAGGTTCAGTCGGGGATTCAACGATCTATTGATATGTCGAGTCGAGTGGTGGCATCTACCGCATCAAAGGCTGACGAAGAAAGTAAGCTGTTGACAGAGGCAATAGCCTCAAGTCTTGTTCTGATAGAAAAAAATAATGTGCCAGTAAGCTATATCGGTGGCGGAATGGCAGGTATCAGTTTCTTAAAAAGCAGTGTAAAGGGAAACTATATAGAGCTTAGAGCAGATTACAATATTACATTTCCTGTGGGGTTGTTGGGCAGGTATAGCTATCAGATGACACAGATAGCCAGAAATCGAAAGTGGATAGGCTATGATCCGGATGAAAATGCCAAGGATGGAGTCTATGTGTACATCACAAAGACGGGAGTGGCATACCATACCACTGTGAAATGTCCGTATCTTAGTCCTTCAGTAAAGGCTGTCAATGCAAACGATATTAATAATATGAGAAATCAAAGTGATGGCAAGTACTATCCCTGTAAGAACTGCGATGCAAAAAGAAATCATGGAGCTACAGTATATATAACAGATTACGGAGAAGTATATCATAGTACACTTACATGCAGCAGTCTGAAGCGAACAATAAACAAGGTGTTGTTAGAAAAGGTTAAGGATACCCACAGACCTTGTGGAAAGTGCGGGGGATGAGAATGAAATATATAATTTTGCTTTTAATACTTGGTATATGTACCTACACAGATATAAAGGGCAAATACATCAACATGATGGTTGTAGGTTTTGGAGGCCTCGTGGGAGTGGTATGGAATGTTTTAAGTGGGGAAATGACTGTTAGCGCAATGCTTGCAGGTATGATATTAGGAGTTCTTCTGTTGATTTTTAGCATAATCAGCAAGGAGAAAATAGGCATGGGAGATGCCATGATGGTGATTATTACAGGTATATATTTGGGGATAAGAAATACTACATCGCTAGTATTTTTTTCCACATTATTAGCGGGGATATTAGGAATGTTATTTATTAAGATTAAGAATAAAGAAATAGGCTATGAGCTGCCCTTTGCACCGTTTTTGTTTGCGGTATATATTATTGGGCTTTTTGCAACAATGAGCGGTACAGTATCATGAAATTAAAGGGTGTATACACAGTTGAGGCTTCTTTTGTGGTTTCGATTACGTTGATACTGATAGGTGCTGCCATAAGTCTTGGATATCAGGTGTTTAGTGATGCAGCAAAGTATGTTGTAAGAGAAGAATCAGAATTTGATGCCGTAGAAGCATTTCGGCTAAAGGATTTGTTTGAGTAGAGGATAAACAATGGAAAATATAGATATAAGTTATAGTAGAAATAACAATGAAAGCAATATGATAATCGAAGGAAATGTAGTATCAAAGCCCTTTGAGGAAAAAATGATAATATCTAACGATATAAATTGTCTGATGGAATTTTATACTCTTCAGGTAAATGGCAAAACCAGGTATCACTATAATATCAGTGGAAAAGAATCGTTGTCGGATTATCTGGAGTCTGAGGAGCTTACACAGGAGAAGCTAAGCAAACTGATATTATACATACATCTTGCAGTTGAAGAGCTTAGAAAATATCTGATAGATGAATCACACATTATTGTAAGTCCCAAGACTGTATATCTCAACAGAAGCGCGGAAAACTACGGGGTGAAGCTGTGCTATTTCCCGGCTGCAGATAATGAGACTGTAACAAATCAGTTTATGTCTGTCCTGGAGAAACTGTTAAGTGTAGTAGACCATGAAAATGAGAGGTTAAGAGAGCTTACGTACAGGCTTTACGAGATTGCTACCAGGAGTGATTATACCCTAATGGAGCTGGTGAAGGAAATCAATGGCAATCAGGAAACTCTGATGGTAGATGATACAGAATCTCAGGATGTATTGGATGATGTATTTTTGCCTAAAGAGGAGGTAATGTGTCTGTACGAGGATGACTACGATATCTGGGATAAAATAAGCGACTTTTTTGCAAGTCTGGTAAAAAGGAAAGAAAAGACTACAGACAAGAGTGTGCAAGAGGATTTTATATTGGAACCACAGATGGAGCTTGATGAGCCTACCGTGATGTTGAAGCCAGAGGAAAAGCTCTGTCTTGGCAAGCTGATATATGATGGCAACAGTCCTGTAGACGAGGATGATTTTATGGTGCAAAAGGATATTTTTCGAATAGGTGCTCTTAGAGCAAACAATGACGCCTGTCTTAGATCGAAAGCGGTAAGCCGACATCATGCCAAGATTACACGTCGTGGAACAGACTATTACATCGAGGATCTCAACTCTACCAACGGAACATTGGTTAACGGGATTCTTCTCAATTACAATGAGCCAAGAAAGCTTAATATGCTGGACACCATAGTGTTTGGGGATGTGGCATATGTTTTTATGTAAATAACCTTCCAGTCGTTGATTTTAAAGGTAAAGAAAACTATACTTGAAGTAATAATTTTGATTATCAGAGGGTTTTCATGAAGGTTAATATTTACTACGGAGGAAGAGGTCTGTTAGAGGACCCTACTCTATATGTAATCAACAAAATGCAGCAGGTTCTCATAGAGCTTCAGGTGGAGGTTCATCTATATAACATCTATGAGCAAAAGAACGCTATTTCTCTGTTGCCACAGACCTTGAAGGATGCAGATGGTATTATTTTGGCTACCACTGTTGAGTGGCTTGGAATAGGCGGATACATGAATCAGTTTCTGGATGCCTGCTGGCTCTATGCTGACAAGACTGCCATTGCTTCTACATACATGCAGCCAGTAGTTATGTCTACTACCTATGGCGAGAGAGAAGCGATGGTTACATTGGAGAACGCATGGGAGATATTGGGCGGATTGCCATGTTCTGGAATATGCGGATATGTAGAGGATATGGTAAAGTTCAAGGCCAATGCTGAGTATGGACGAATCATCGAAAAAAAGGTGGAGACTTTGTATCGTACTATTTCACAGCATACCAAGGGACTTCCAACCAGTAACCAGGCTATTACAAGATCTGTTCAGAAGCCTCAGCAGATACAGCTGTCCCCTGACGAATCAGAGCTTCAGGCAAAGTTTGTATCCAACGACAACTATGTTCAGACCTCCAAGGCTGATATTGCTGATCTTAGCAGTATGTTCAGAGATCTTCTTGGCAAGACAACAGAAAACGACAGCAATGAGTATATTATGGAGCTCAAGTCTCACTTTAAGGGCTCTAAGGATTTCTCTGCAAGATATCTTTTTATGATAGATGGCAAAAAACAACCGCTGTTTCTTGCGGCCAATGGCAATGAGATAGAGTGTCATTACGGCAGGGAGGACAATATCGACGTATATATGAAGCTGTCTCGTGACATTATGGACCACATAGTGGCCGGCAGAGAGACCTTCCAGAGGGCATTTTCTGTAGGTGACATGACAGCCAAGGGTAATTTTAGAACTCTTAGAATGTTAGATGATATTTTCAAGTTTAGTTAGGGAGGCAGTATGAGAGACGACAAATGTATTTTCTGTAAGATTATTGCTGGAGAGATTCCAAGCAACACAATATATGAAGATGATGATTTTAAGGCTATGCTTGACATAGATCCTGCTACAAAGGGGCATACACTTATTATCCCTAAGAATCATTATGCTAATCTTATGGAGTTAGATGATGAGGCAGCTTCAAAGGCACTTCTGGTGGCAAAAAAAATCGCAACCAAAATGATGGGTTCACTTGGTTGCGATGGTATCAATATGGCTCAAAACAATGGAATCGTTGCAGGACAGACTGTAAACCACTTCCATATCCATCTGATTCCAAGATACAAGAATGACAAAGATAAGACTATCTGCGGATGGAGTCATCAGAGCTTTACAGCTGATGAGATGGCAGAGATTAAGAATACATTGTCATTTTAGTTCTTTTTGCATTCATTGATGAGATTGATGATTGTTGTAGTGGCGTCAAGCTGATTGCTTGATGCCATTTTTTCTATAATGGAATCTCTGTTTTCATATACTTCGTATACTCTGTTGATTAGAGACTCAGAAGTAACATTTTCCTCCTGTAGTACCACAGAAAAGCCTTGTTTTTCAAAGGATGCAGCATTGAGAAGCTGGTCTCCTCGGCTTGCCGCAGCAGAAAGAGGTATAAGTATATTAGGCTTGCGAAGAGCAAGTATCTCGCAGATGGAGTTGGCGCCTGCTCTTGAGATAAGAATATCTGCCATGGCAAACACATCAGCAAGCTCAGCGCTGAGATATTCAAACTGTCTGTAGCCTGCCATATTATCATATTTAGGATCGAGGTTGCCTTTTCCGCACAGATGTATAATCTGAAAGTCCTTGAGTAGTGTATCAAGAGATTCTCTGACGGCATTGTTGATAAACACCGAACCGATGCTGCCGCCCATAATCATTACAACGGGCTGGTCATTGTTGAAGCCGCATAATTTAAGGCCTTCTTCCTTTGAGCCATCTAATAACTGGCGCCTTATAGGAGAGCCAGTAAGAACAGCTTTACCGGATGGAAGATATTTCACTGTCTCAGGGAAGTTGCAGCATACCTTGCTGGCAGATGGCATTGCCAGCTTGTTGGCAAGTCCAGGGGTCATGTCAGATTCATGGATGATAACAGGAATATGACATTTTTTGGCAGCAATAACTATTGGAACTGATACAAAGCCGCCTTTTGAAAATACGATATCAGGGTTAATGGACTTCATGAGCTTTTTAGCTTGGAAGTATCCTTTTATAACCTTGAATGGATCTGTAAAGTTTTTTAAATCGAAATATCTTCGAAGTTTTCCGGAGGATATGCCATAGTATGGGATGCCCTCTGCTTCTATAAGGGATTTTTCGATGCCGTTGTATGAACCGACATATGAGATATCAAAATTCTGCTCCTGTAAAAGAGGTATCAGAGCAATATTGGGTGTAACGTGTCCGGCAGTGCCACCACCGGTTAGAATAATTTTGTTCATATTTTGACCACACTTATATTATATAATGTCGCCTCGTGTGCTTTATTTTCAAGGAAAAATCAAAGCCTGAGCGAGGTCAAATCTATGATACCTTGACAAATAGCCCTCGTCAATGGTACATTAGTATGTAATATTTTTGTAACATTCGTAATAAAGTTTGTGTTGAGGGCTATTCAACGCAGTAAATAAAGGAGTTTATGAAGGGATTTATTACCACTAAAAGAATAATAGAAAGCTCAGTACTACTGATGGCGATTATCTGTGTTTTTGCAGTTAGCATCATGAGTAAGACTGACGAAGAGAGTACACTTATCATTGATGTTACTCCATCGAGCACAGCAGGTATTATTGCTGAGGCTAACACGGTTAAGGTGTCGGCCGTTCAGGAAGTGTCTCGTTCCACTGAAACAGCAGGCGTTGACATTGTTGCTTCTGAGGAAGTGATAATCGAAGAAGTTATTGAAGAGGACCCTATCCTTGCTGAGTGGGAGGATAAGCTTATAGCTCAGGTTAACGAATATTTGTCTATCAGAACTGAGACAGATGAGAACGCTGAGGTCGTAGGCAAGCTCAAGAGAGGTGATGTTGCCACAGTACTAGATGTATTTGATGGATGGTACGAGATTGAGTCAGGAAATGCCATAGGTTATGTTTCAGCAGAGTATTGCCTCACTGGACTTGAAGCATATGAATACGCTATTGAAGTATGTGATACCTATGCCACCACTGGTGTAGCAGGTCTTCGTATCAGACAGCAGGCATCTACAGATTCCAAGATTCTCAAGGTTGTTCCACAGGGAACAAAGCTTACAGTACTTAACAATGATGAGTACGAGGAAGTCGACGGATGGGTTGTAGTCAGCTATGACGGAATAGAAGGCTATGTAGTAGCTGATTATGTTGATGTAGATATGGTGACAGGTGAGGCTCTTACTCTTGAAGAAGAGGAAGCAATTAGACTTGCTGCTGAAGAAGAAGCTCGCAAGGCTAAGGAAGCTGCAGAAGCTAAGGCTGCTGCCAACCAGGTAATTATTGATTCTGCCGATGATCTTACATTGATAGCAGCTATCATACAGATAGAAGCAGGCCATGAGCCATATGAAGGACAGGTTGGTGTAGCCAATGTGGTTTTAAACAGAGTATCCAGTCCATCATATCCTAATACCGTAGGTGAAGTTATTTTTGCCAAGGGACAGTTTGCTAGCTCCAAGATGGGCAAGGTAATAGGAAATGGCGTTAGCAGTACATGTTTGCAGGCGGCGTCAGATGCCATGGCAGGAGTCAATACAGTTGGAGGAGCTTGTCATTTTAGACGAGCAGGCAATACGGAGGGCTTGATAATAGGCCATCACGTATTCTATTAAGATTGTAAAGTCCTTGGAATCTATTGATTCTAAGGGCTTTTTTGTTTTATAATGTCATAATAGTTTTTAGGACAATACAATCGAAAAGAGGATAATGCCATGAATCTTAAGGGACGTAATTTTTTGAAGCTGATGGATTATACACCAGAAGAAATCCAGTATCTTATTGACTTAGCAGTTCGTCTTAAGGCTGAGAAGAAGTCAGGAAAGTCACAGATGTCATATCTTGCTGGTAAAAATATAGCACTTATTTTTGAAAAAACATCTACACGTACCCGTTGTGCATTTGAGGTAGCTGCTCACGATACAGGAGCACATGTCACATATCTGGATCCTTCTGGTTCTCAGATAGGTAAAAAGGAGTCTATTCCTGATACCGCACGTGTATTGGGCAGCATGTTTGATGGTATAGAATATAGAGGATATGGACAGGAGATAGTAGAATCTTTGGCCGAGTATGCCAAGGTTCCAGTATGGAACGGACTTACCAATGAGTTTCATCCTACACAGATGATTGCAGATATGCTCTCCGTTCAGGAGCATATAGGGCACTTTAAGGGAGTAAAATTTGTATATATGGGCGATGCAAGATATAACATGGGCAACTCTCTTATGGTTACCTGTGCAAAGCTTGG
>JABUSV010000088.1 GCA_021442555.1 Pseudobutyrivibrio sp.
GAGGGAGGTGTCAACGAAGTTGACGGAGGGAGTAAAAAAGGAGCGATTTAATGAAATCCAACTATTCAGACATTACTTTTGAAAACAACGGCAAGCTCAAGCTTTTAATCATCGTGGGTACCCGCCCAGAGATTATCAGACTGGCAGCTACCATTAACAAGTGCCGCAAATATTTTGATGTAGTGCTGGCACATACAGGTCAGAATTATGACTACAACCTCAACGGAGTGTTCTTCAAGGACCTCAAGCTGGCTGATCCAGAGGTATATATGGATGCGGTAGGCGAAGATTTGGGAGAGACTGTAGGCAATATTATTGCAGCCTCTTACAAGCTTATGGCTCAGATTAAGCCAGATGCACTGTTGATTCTTGGAGATACCAACAGCTGCTTGTCAGCAATCTCTGCTAAGAGACTTCATATTCCAATATTTCATATGGAGGCTGGTAACAGATGCAAGGACGAGTGCCTACCTGAGGAGACCAACCGTCGTATTGTAGATATTATCTCAGATGTCAATCTGGCTTACTCAGAGCATGCCAGAAGATATCTGGCTGATACAGGTCTTCCAAAGGAGAGAACCTATGTAACAGGGTCTCCTATGGCAGAGGTATTACATGAAAACCTGGCTGAGATAGAGGCTTCAGATATTCTTACCAGGCTAGATCTTCAGCCTAAAAAATACATTCTTCTGTCTGCACACAGAGAGGAGAATATTGATACAGAAAAGAACTTTACATCGCTTTTCACAGCCATCAACAAGCTGGCTGAAAAGTATGACATGCCTATACTGTATTCATGTCATCCAAGATCTCGAAAGAGACTGGAGGCTACAGGATTTGAGCTTGATAAGCGTGTTGTAATGCATGAGCCTATGGGATTTCATGATTACAACAATCTGCAGATGAATGCCTTTGCAGTGGTATCAGACAGTGGAACTCTTCCAGAGGAGTCAAGTTTCTTTACCTCAGTGGGACATCCATTTCCAGCTGTATGTATTCGTACATCCACAGAGCGTCCAGAAGCATTGGATAAGGCGTGCTTTATTTTGGCAGGAATTAGCGGCAAGAGCCTGCTTCAGGCTGTAACTACAGCTGTAGACATGGTAGAAAACGAAGATAACGGTATTCCAGTTCCAGATTACACAGAGGAGCTGGTCAGCACCAAGGTAGTAAAAATCATCCAGTCCTACACAGGAGTAGTGGACAAGATGGTATGGCGAAAGGAATCATAACCGGATGGCATCTATGGGATTTAACTTTATCGTATTGGTAGAGTTTTTAATCTACAACATCATATGGATTGAGCTTCCAGGCTTGCTGTTAGCAGATATGCTTTTTACAAAAAAATACCATTGGGCAACAAAATGCCTTAGTGGATATGTACTTGGCTTTTCCCTGTTGGCAGCAGAATATTACGTGGAATGTGTATGCCATATCACAGGCATGATTACATTCTTTAATCCAGTGCTGGCTGCTTTTATCATTATCACATGGCTGATAAACGGCCGTAAGATAGACCTGCCAGAGGATGGCCAGGTCAGAGCAGAGCAGATTACCATTTTTGTAATGCTTCTTATATTTGCTTTTATAGCTTTTCAGGCTAAGTGGGCAGGTGCTCTTAAACAGAGCAGCATACAGATGAATCACGACCTGCTGTATCATGTGGGCAACATTGTTACCCTGTCTCATGGTGTACCAGCCATGGACCCAAGAGTTGGCGAAATAGAATTCTACTATCACTATTTCTATGACCTTATTTTTGCCATGTGCAAGCATATGTTTGGTATGGATGCGTACTCTCTTTTGATTACAGGTATGCCTCTTATTGTGGCCTGGCCTATGGGACTTGCCATGATTATTTTAGGCGAGCGTATATATATACCTGACACCAGGGATACTAGTGATGATGAGGGCTTTGACTTTAAGTACTTTTTTGCATGTACAGGAATGCTTGTAAGCTGCGTTGTTATATATCCAATCAATGTCATTGCAAGCTTTGTTCCGCTTTCATGGCCTAACGATCACTTTTTTACTAACTACAATTCCATGGGAATTACAGTGGCCGTATTTATACTTGCTTTTGAGTATCTGGTAAGTGTATGGCAGGATGAATTCGATTTCAAAAACATGATTGTAATCTGTCTTATTACAGCCGTGGTTACTGGATGCAAGGGACCAAGTGGTGTTATGCTGATAGCCATTACTATTGCTGTTTGGGTTAGTGAAGGCTACATAGAAAAAAAATGGACATGGGCCAAGGTAGGATACGTAATATCAGAAATAACAGGTTTTCTGGCATGCTATATTGTAGTTGTGGCTGGATTTGGCGGAACAGGTGGCAACAACAGAGCTGTGCGTCTTTCTGCTGAGGGAACACTCACAGCAAGTCGCGTAGCACAGATATTCTATAAATATTTGGGAATAGATCCTTTTGCGTTTCCGTTGGTACTGTTAATTGCAGTATTGATAGCAGTATGCCTTATTGGACCAGGAATTCTTAGTTTAATAGGATTTTGTACCATTAAGACTCGTGATCTTGTGAAAAACAATCGAGTAGGTGATATCTACGACTGGTTTTCAATAGGAACCATAATAATTGCTGTTTGTGGTTGTCTTATGATGACAATAGAGGGCTTTTCTCAGGGATATATGGTGGTTACAGCTGTACCATGCTTTTTCTACTGCTATATGCGATACCTGCAGCAGGGAAATATCAAGCTGATCAAGGGGATACAGTACCTGACATTTGGGCTTGGAACCATCCTTCTGATAGGAGATATATCCTACTATTCCTATGATGATATGTTTGTAGAATCAGGATATACCTATGAGACAGATGAACTGGCCTGGGTTACTCCTGAAGAAATGGAAGGATATCTCTGGATCAGAGATAACACTCCTGAGGACAGTCTGGTTGCATCAGACAGACAGTCAGAAAATATAGATCACAGAGCTACATTTTTTTATGTAGATTCATTTGCTGAGCGACAGGTATTCCTGGAGGGACACAGTTACTCTAATGTCTCTGAGGATACCTACAACAGATTAAGAGGAATCAACGGAAGCTTTTTCAGTAAGGATGAGGAAAGGGCTCTTGCAGCCTTTGAAGAGCAGTGTATAGATTATATTGTGGTGCACAAGAGAATACATCCTGATTATGTAAAGGCTTCAAATCGTATGATTTTAGAGTTTGATAACGAGGATATTTCAGTATACAAATATGAATAAAACCTATGGATTTACCGCTAGACGCGGCATGGAGACACTTGGATTCAAGTCCTTCATGGAGATAAAAAATAAATATGACAAAGATGCTAAGGCTTTGTTTGTAGCAACTGATGCCAGGGAGGCAGCAGTTGTTGAAAAAATGGCAAAAGGCAATCCTGATATTACAATTATTCAGTTTGCCAAATACATTGATGAGCATTGGGATGAGTTTACTGTAGATAGACTGTCACAGATTGAGAAAGAATATGATTGCGCTCCTATCTGGCAGATTATCTATACAGACAGGATTCTTATAAACTGTGACTATGATTATACAGTTCATATTGCAGCAGGAATGTTTTCCTTCTGGGAATATGTATTTGAAAAATACAATGTTGGCTGGTTTTATGATGAAGCCATGGCAACACTGCATTCCTACGCAGCATATATAGTAGGTAAAAAAACAGGTACGCATTTCTTTTCACAGCTATTGCTTCGCGGCAATCAGATGGAGTACACCTGGCATTATCTGTTAGATGATCCATATCAGCACAACTGCATGTTCAACGATGACTACATGAATGAGACATACAGTGAAGAAGAGATTGCTGAGGCTACAAGATTCTTGGAGAACTTTGAAAATACAGACCAAAAGCCTCTTTATATGCAGTTAGAGGGCAAGGAACCCAAGCTTCATCTTAGAGATCTGCTGAGAATTCCATTTTATGTAAGACAGAGATTCTTTAATCCAATGACACAGAATAGAGGTTCATATATTTTCTATCATCAGTATGATGGTGTGTTTGAACCGGTAAAGGAAGTGTTCAGATACAAGCGAAGCAAGAAATATTACAGGAATCCTGATCTAAATGCCAAGTTTGTATATTATGCTTTGCATTTTCAGCCAGAGGCATCTACTATAGTTTGTGCGCCAAAATATGAAAAGCAGCTGTTTTTCATCGATTCATTGGCCAAGAGTCTTCCTGCCGACACGGTGTTGTATGTCAAGGAACACTATTCAGGACTGGGTACCAGACCAATCCAGTTCTACAAAGAGCTACAGCAGTATCCTAACGTGGTGCTTATTACACCTTGGGCAGACAGCAGACAGCTGATAGAGCACAGCCAGTGTGTGGCAACACTTACTGGAACTGTGGGCTGGGAAGGATTTTTGTTGGGTAAGCCTGTAATCATGGCTGGCGATATCTTTTACACCAATGCTCCTGGAATAATGCATGTGGATGAGATATATGGACAGTATATCCCGTTGATGGAGTCGTGGGTAAAGCCAGACAGAGAAGCAATGATTAAATATCTATGTGAATATTTGAAAAGTGCCCGCAAGGGTAATACTTATATTTCACTTGAGAGCAGACACGATGATGATAATATCGTAGACGTGGCTAGATCAATGATGGACTATATCAAGAGGAATAATTAATGAAAGACGTTATTGTAATAGGTGCAGGTCCTGCTGGACTTACTGCTGCCTATGAATTGCTTAAGGACAAAACGGGAGAGTATAAGGTAACAGTATTAGAGGAGACATCTGAGATAGGTGGTATCTCAAAGACTGTTAATTACAAGGGTAACAGAATGGACATGGGAGGACACAGATTCTTCTCCAAGGTTCCCAAGGTTAATGAATGGTGGGAAAACATGCTACCACAACAGGCCTCACCTTCCAAGGATGATATTATGTTGGAGCGAGAGGTTCCTCTTGCTGCCAAGGGCCCTGATCCAGAGACTGAAGACAGAGCAATGCTTACCCGTCACAGAGTATCTCGTATATTCTTTGATGATAAGTTCTATGATTATCCTATATCTCTCAAGATGGAAACACTTAAGAATATGGGATTTGCCAACACTATGTTGGTAGGCTTTAGCTATATTAAGGCATGTATATTCAAGAAAAAAGAAGATTCATTGGAGAATTTCTATATCAACAGATTTGGTAAGAAATTATATTCTATGTTTTTCGAATACTACACAGAGAACCTCTGGGGCAGACATCCAAGAGAGATAGATGCATCCTGGGGAGCTCAGCGTGTCAAGGGGCTGTCCATAATAGCTGTTCTAAAGGATGTGTTTGGAAGAGTATTTGGCAAAAAGAATCGCAAGGTGGAAACTTCACTTATAGAGCAGTTTAAGTATCCTAAGCTTGGCCCAGGTCAGCTGTGGGAGGTAACTGCAGATGAGATTATCAAGCTTGGCGGATCCATTGAGATGAATGCCAAGGTGATATCAGTTAACAAGGATTCAGAAGACAGGATTACATCTGTAGTGTATGAAAAGGATGGCGCACAGATTCAGCTGGATGGAGATGTGTTTATTTCATCCATGCCATTAAAGGATCTTATCGCTGGAATGAACGGTGTCCCAAGAGACGTTGCCAATATAGCCCAGGGTCTCCCATACAGAGATTACATGACTCTTGGAGTTTTGGTTAAAAAGCTTGCTCTTAAGAACAAGACTGATATGAAGACAGTCAGTGACATAGTTCCTGATTGTTGGGTATATGTACAGGACCGCCGTGTCAAGATGGGGCGTTTTCAGGTATACAACAACTGGTCTCCATACATGGTAGCAGATATTGAGAACACGGTATGGCTTGGATTGGAGTATTTCTGCAACGAAGGCGATGACATGTGGGCCATGAGCGAGAAGCAGTTCGCTGAAATGGCACTCGATGAGATGGTAACCATAGGTCTGATAGAGAGCAAGGATGTGGTACTGGATTATCACATGGAAAAAGTTAAGAAAGCATATCCTGCATATTTTGACACCTATGACAAAATCGAGAAACTGGTAGGTTATCTTTGTGACATCGAGAATCTCTATTGTGTAGGCAGAAACGGACAGCATAGATACAACAATATAGATCACTCTATGTGTACATCCTTTGAAGCAGTATATAATATCAAAAATGGCATCACGGATAATCTAAATGTCTGGAATGTAAATACAGAAAGCGAATATCACGAGGAAAACAATGGTTAAGCTTAGTGGAAGGCACAACTTAATTAATGCATATATTTTACTGGGATTGTTGTCTTGCATATCCTTTGTGATAGCTTGTATAGTCAGTGATGGCGGTATGTTTGTCATGGCTACCTCAGATCCTACAGGCAAGGGGATATTTGGAGACCATTTTATCCATGTGGTAGGAAGCTCATATCTGAATCAGATGTACGAACTGTATGGAGATGCCTGTTGTTTTCCGCCATTTGCATATCTGTTGTATTATCTGATCTATTGTATCGACCCAGTTTATTGCGTTGACATATGGGATTGGTTTACCATGAGAGACAGCAACAGTACGATGCTTTTATTCGTAAGCTACATAGTTATTGAGTTTTTGCTGTTAGCATGGATATTACAAAGATTATACAGACAATATGGGTTTAAGATAGGGGTGTTGATGACATCCCTAATTGTAGTTTCATACCCTTTTATGTTTGCAGCCACAAGACATGGCAACTGCGTAGGAATTACTGCTATTATCTGTCTTATTGCAGTAGTATTGGGTGAGTCAGATTCCAAGTTGGAACAGGAGATTGCCTTGATACTTATAGCTGTAGCAGCAGGAATGAAGTTCTATCCTGCTATTCTTGGACTAATATACCTTAAAAGAAAGGATTGGAAGAAGGTTGCCCGTCTTATTGTTTATGGCATCGTGATAGTTATTGGACCTTTTGTGTTCTTTGGAGGAATAGATGGTATCAGGCATCTGGCAGGTCATCTTACAGCACTGTCAGACAGGGAAGCTGGTATTAATACATTTGAGGGATTATTTACCTGGATGTTTTCAAAGATAGGCGTGCTGGCACCACATGCACAGACTCTTAGTGTAATTGGAACCAACGTATTGTTTGTAGTACTGATTATTTGTTTTTTCCTTACAAAAAAGAAGTGGCAGGGCATGTTATTTATTGGAGCCATCATGACTTCTTATATATCATCAAGCTTTGATTACAACTGTGTATATTATCTTCCTGCTTTTATTATGTTTTTACAGGAAGAATACATTGGCGCAGAGCAAAATAAGTTCACTAACATATGGATTGCATATAATATGCTGGTATTTGCCATGTTGTTTACAGTACCGTTTTATCTGAGCTTTGTCTTTTATAATATGGCAACAGGCTTGTTTCTTATCATACACGCAACTGTATTCTTTAACTTAGTTAACAGCTTATATGAATTCATATATTTTAAAGTAATAAAAAAGCAATAGGGGAATGACAATTGGTAGAACTACAGTATCCGTTTGATGCGGACTATATTTTATCTAAAAAAAAGAAATTAAGACGTCAGTTGTTAGAAGACGAGAACGCTAATTATATCGATAAGAAAATAGCTATTCTCGGCGGGTCAACAACCAGTGATATCAAGCTTATTCTTGAACTGTTTTTGCTTGAATATGGTATTAGACCGTCCTTTTATGAATCTGAATACAATCAGTTCTATCAGGACAGTGTATTTGAGAATCCAAAGTTAGAGGAATTCAAGCCAGATATTATTTTTGTTCATACCAACAATCGTAATATAACAGATTACCCAAACATGGCGGATACGGCAGAGCAGGTTCAACAGCTTTTAGATAATGAGATGTCAAAATTTACTGCTGTATGGCAGGGATTGGAAAGCAGATATAATTGTCCAATCATACAGAATAATTTTGAGATGCCATATTTTAGATTGTTGGGTAACAGGGATGCTTATGACATCCATGGCGCTACCAATTTTCTGACAAGACTTAACATCATGTTTTATGAGTACGCTCAGACACATGATAATTTTCATATATGTGATATCAACTATATATCAGCAGATTATGGTCTTAAAGCCTGGTCTGACCCATTTTACTGGCACATGTACAAATATGCCTTAGCAGTGCCAGCTATTCCGTATCTGGCTTTTAATGTAGCCAATATTATCAAGTCGATTTTGGGGAAAAATAAAAAAGGATTTGTTCTGGATTTGGATAATACTCTGTGGGGCGGAGTCGTTGGTGACGATGGAGTAGAGGGTATAGTGCTGGGCCCTGAGGAATCAGAAGGTCAGGCGTACTCAGAGTTTCAAAGATATATCAAAGCACATCAGCAGTTGGGAATAATCCTTAATATCAACAGTAAGAATGATTATGAAAATGCAATTGCGGGTATTAATCATCCTGACAGTGCTTTTAAGGAATCAGATTTTATATCTTTTAAAGCCAATTGGGAACCTAAAGATATTAATTTTGTCCAAATTGCTGATGAACTTTCTCTTTTACCAGAATCATTAGTGTTTATAGATGACAATCCAGCGGAAAGACACATAGTAACCAAACAATTAAAAGGTGTAAGAGCACCTGAGATTTCTGATATTTCTCATTATATAGAGTTGATTGACAGGTCGGGATTTTTTGAGGTGACCAATCTGTCCACAGATGATCTCAATCGTAATGAAATGTATCAGGAAAATGCAGCAAGAACAAAGCTGATGAATAGTTTTTCTGATTATGATGATTATCTTAAGAGCCTTGAGATGACAGCTACCATTAAAGCTTTTGAACCATTGTATATGGCTCGAATAGCACAGCTTACCAACAAATCCAACCAGTTCAATCTCACGACCCGAAGATTTACAGTAACGGAACTTGAAGAACTGGCAGCTAATCCAGATTACATTACTATCTATGGAAAGCTGGAGGACAAATTTGGAGATAACGGAGTAGTCTCTGTTGTGATTGGTCGTATAGTAGGAGATTCCTGTCACATAGACCTGTGGTTAATGAGCTGCAGAGTCTTAAAGCGCGACATGGAACATGCCATGATGGATGTTCTGGTCAAAAAATGTACGGATTTGGGACTTAGCAAGATATATGGATATTACATTCCTACACCAAAAAACAAGATGGTGGCAGATTTTTATGACACGATGGGATATAAGTTTGTAGAAGAGAATATCTGGGAATTAATGATAGAGGATTATTGCAATATAAGAAAAGGCATTCATATTGAGGTGTGTGAGTAATAATGAAACTTTTAAAACAGTTTTTGAAGAAAATCAGATATGTCGATAGATATATCAGGTTCTATCATAAGTTTAACAGCTTTGGTAAACACAGCGTAATAAAAAAGCCCTTTAGACTGATTAATATGCATAATGTTGATGTGGGAGATTATTGTCTGTTTATGCCAGGACTCAGACTGGAGACAATAGAACACACCAACTGGAACAATCAGAAGTTTACACCACATATTACCTTTGGAGACCATGTTGAGGTGCAGCAAGGTGTTCATATTGTGGCCACCCACAATATCAAAATAGGTAATAATGTAGGCATCGGTCCTTATTCCATGATTAACGATACACGTCATGTATACACTGATCCTGACACGCCTATTATGTATCAGCCATTAGATGGTGGAAATATAGAGATAGGGGATGGTTCAATGCTTGGCATGGGAGCCTGTGTGTTACCAGGTGTCAAGATTGGTAAGAATTGTTTCATTGGAGCAAACTGCGTTGTGGCAAAGGATGTTCCCGATAATACAATTGTATCTCCTGCAAAAAATAGAAAGGCAACAATTCCCGTAGACTAATGAACGATAGAAAAAGAATAAGTCTGATTCTGGCAGTTATGGTACTGACCACAATCTGGTTTTTAGCTTTATTTTTTAAATATATTACTCCTCAATACAGATGGTCCTATGACAGAGCTGTTGTAGACAAGGTTAACAGAGCCAATAAGATGGGACATCCCAAGCTATTATTTGTAGGCAATTCGGCTACAGCTTTTGGCTACAGATGTATGACTATCGAGGAATCGTTGGATTATGAATATTACCTTGCCAACCTTGGAATGCATGGAAGCCTTGGCAATTCTTTTCATGAGAATATGGCCAAGGATGCATTGGAGGAAGGCGATATAGTTATACTGTGTCACACTGACTACCAAGGTGAGACCTGGCCGGCAGAAAACTGCATGTACGACTGGATAGCCATTGAAAACGATTATGAGACCTGGAAACTGGTACCTAAGGAGAGCTGGTGGGGAATGGTTGAGGCCTTTCCATACTATGCAAAAAAATGTGTCAGAGCCTGGCATACCCAAACCGGCAATCAGATTCCTGCCTTTGGATACAGCAGAGCCGACTTTAACGAGTACGGTGACGATGTCTATTGCGATGGCATTGCAGGATACTATCAGCCTGAGACTGAAGAACTGGCAGAGGCTGTCAAGTTCGATGAGGAGGGAATCAAAAGAGTCAATGAATTCAATGC
>JABUSV010000091.1 GCA_021442555.1 Pseudobutyrivibrio sp.
CAGGAATGATAGGCGGCGCTGCAACAGTATTTATCTGGAAGTTTGCAGTTCGTCCTTTAGGAGGTGCTTTTGATATCTATGAGCTTCTTCCAGCAATCATTGTCTCAGTGATTTGTGTAATCGTGGTAAGTTTGATTACTCCTGCTCCAGATAAGAGCATTGTTGAGGAGTTTGAAGCTAGCAGAAATTAATAAATTCCAGGTTAATTTTTCGTTAATAAAGCCGATTGATTAGGTAAGGAAGAATTGATTTACCATGGACGGTGCAGGTCAGGCCATGATAGCGCAGGCTAATAATCAGACAATGGGTGTATTGAAAATCTTAGGTGCATAAAATTATAAATTTTATGACTTAGGTACTAGTTATTTTTTACAACCTCTGTATAATATAATCAATTATAGAGTGATAGAGGTGTTCATATGAGAAAAAATATTTTAAAGATTATGGCGCTTGTTACTATGACAAGCGCTTTGTTATTTACAGGATGTGGTACTGATGGCTCGGCCCAGGGTTCTTCTAAGACAACAGATGAATCTATAGACCAGCTAGCCCAAATCAAAGAATCAGGAAAGATTGTAATAGCCATGGAAGGTCAGTGGGCTCCATGGACCTATCATGATGAAGCTGGTGATCTAGTAGGCTATGATACAGAGGTTGGCAAGGCTATTGCTGCCAAGCTTGGTGTTGAGGCGGAGTTTGTAGAGGGCGAATGGGATGGACTGTTTGTAGGTCTTGATAACGGAACCTACGACATGATTATCAACGGTGTTGATGTTACAGAAGAACGTTCTAAAAAGTATGATTTTACAACTCCTTATGCATTTGATCACACTGTTATTATTGTACCTTCTGATAATGAAGATATCACAAGCTTTGAGTCATTGTCTGGTAAAAAGACTACCAACTCCTTGGGGTCTACCTATGCTGAGATTGCAGCGTCATATGGCGCTGAGGTTTCAAATGTAGATACTCTTTCTGAAACCATAGACATGATTCTTGCAGGTCGCGCTGATGCTACATTAAATGCTGAGACCTCATACTATGATTATATGGGACAGCACAAGGATGCTGCCATTAAAATAGCAGCTACAACTCCTGAGGCTAATGAGATTGCCATTCCTCTAAGAAAAGAGGGCTCGGATGCCCTTAAGGAGGCTGTTGATAAGGCTATTGAAGAGCTGAGAGCAGATGGAACGCTCACTGAGATTTCCATGAAATATTTTGGTGGAGATATATCGGGCGCTGACAGGAATTAATATTTCGACAGAGAATAAACTAACTATGGCAACATGACGGACACAAAAAGATACTAAGAACATACTTGGAAAATAATAACCAATCGAGCAGGTGGCTAATTAACTAAAGGATAGTCACTTAATCGATTGGTTATTATTTTTTTGCCAAGAAGAAAAACAACAATATCATACAAATAAGGTTTATTTTGCAACAGCTGCGAAATGTGGAGGAGTATTTTGCTGTGTTGACAGTATATTTGATCAAAAAATTATACTAACCTATACACAGTGATTAGTGTGATTAAGCGGGAAAGCACTGGTCAAAAAAGAATCGGGAGAATAGTGAAAGTGAAAAAGATGAATTCTAACAGGTACACTTTAAAAAAGGTACTTTCTATTGTTGTGCTTATTGCTATGTTATGTACGCCTTTACATCAAGTAGCATATGCCCAAGACAATCAATTAACAATCCCTCAAGTAGAAGATGAAATTGTTCTAAATAGTGAATCAGAAGTAGCTGATATCACTAAGGAGGAAGATAACCAGGCTGATAAGGAAGAGTTATCTCAGCCTGAGATTGTATCAACAGAGGATGAAGAACAGGGGGAAACCTTGGCATCCATCGTTATGATAAATGATTCTGAAGATGAAGGAAATGAAGATGACAATTTGGAAGATGAAAAGATAGACAGTCTTCCTATATACGAGGATGCTATATCGAATATAGAGATTAAGTCATGTGCTCCTAATATTACAGAAGAGACTGGAATAGAGATTACTACTAATGATACTAATATCGACATGAAATTCTCTTTTACAGAATTACCAGATCAGCATGTAACTGCGAAGTTACAATATTATTCAAAACAAAATCCTGATGAGATTTTAAGCATTGAAAAAGAGTATTTGATATCAGATGCACCTTCTGTAAGAGTAGATTACAAAAATAAGAATCACGAAAAAGTGCAAGTGTATTCTGGCGATGCAACAATACAATTTGAATTAAATCTTGCAGATGGAACATATTACATTAATCAAATTGTTGTTACAGCAAAGAATGCTAATGATGGCATACTGACAGCAGAAAAAACTGCTTGGGGATATATTAATCTGAATTCATCAAGTTCATCAGATGATAGTGAGTTCGATACAAATGTTATAAGCGTAAAAAATAATAGCTTTTACAATAATGGATCAAATGATAATGCGGGAAATCATGATAAGTGGTATTCGTCGTCAGTAAACAACCCTGATAACGATACAGACGATTTGAAGATTGTATTAACGCATAAAGGTAATAATAGAATAAAAAATGTAAAGCTAGTAGAAACCACCCCAAATATCGAAAATAATTATTCTGCAGAGATAGCAGAAAACAGGTCAATTTTTGAATGGTACATGGATGAGATATTTAAAGGAGGTGTGAAATATGTATTTAGTGTGCCATCGGATGTTGATGGAATGCATGAGTATACAGTTACATATAGTACCGTTAATGGAGATGAAGGTACTACCAAAGTCTATACATGTATAGATAATACAAAACCTACGTTAACAATATCTTATAAGACAAAAGGTCAGGAAGTTATACCACAGGGTAAAGATGTTAGCTATTACAATAGTAGAATCGAGGTAATAGCTACCGTAATTGATAAGAATTTTGATCCAGATAATACGGAAAATGCATTAATTATTTATAAAAATGACAGCAGTGTTGCTAATGTAAGTTTTGGTGATTGGGAACCAGTTGAGGATAAAGATGCTACATATAGCTGTACTGCGATTCTTGACGAAGACGGCACATATAATGTTGCGGGATATGCATTGGATTATGCAAAAAATAAAAGTGATGAGTTCATTGGTGAGTCTTTTACAATAGATACTATTGCTCCAAAAGTTGAATTGGAGGTTACAAACTCAGATGTTAAGAATGGCAAATACTATAGTGATTCAAGAATAGCCGTTATAACGGTTACTGAGGTCAATTTTGATCAGAATGATGTAACAAAAGATATATATTCAAAAGTTGGTAATCCTAAAGAAGAGGCATGGACTCATGATGGAGATAAGCATACTTTAAAGATAACTTTTGATGAAGACGGAGTATACTCGTTAAAATTCTCATGCAGGGATAAAGCTGGAAACAGTAGTAATACCGTTGAAGAAAGTGAGTTTGTAATCGATAAGACTGCTCCAACTATATCTGTAAATTATGATAATAACGACGTAAAAAATGGTATGTATTATAAGGCTGCCAGAACTGCAGAGATAGGTGTTACAGATCTTTCATTTGATGCATCTGGCGTGATAGTAAATAATTCTCAAGATGTAGACTTAAATAATGTGCCTGCGCAATCAGGATTTACAAACAATGGTGATACATACACCATGCATATAAGATTTGCAGAAGATGGAAGATATGGTTTCGTAGTTGAGGCAACAGATCTTGCTGGAAATAAGTCAGAGCAGTACATCAGCGACACATTTGTAATTGATCAGACTGCACCTGTAATTATGTTTGAAGGAGTAGAGAATTATTCTGCAAACAATGGTGTTGTTATGCCTGTAATAAGGGTAGATGAAAAAAACATAATGCCGAATGAATCAAATATTAAATATGTTGGTTCTAATGTTGGTGAAGTAAATGTTGAAAAAGCTGTAACGACAGATGCAAATGGATACACAGTAGTATTTGCAAATATCCCAGAAGTAAAAACCGCAGATGATTTGTATACATTGACAGCAGAAATATATGATATGGCAGGGAATGTATCTACAGAACAGATTGTTTTTTCAGTAAATAGATTTGGTTCGGTATTTGCATTGTCGTCGGATACAAAAAGAGCTGTAGACGCATATTACCTGACAAGTCCAAAGGATATAGTAATCAGTGAAATAAATGTAGATGATGTTGTCTATAGAGAAATATCTGTTGTCTGTGATGGCAAAGTTTCAAAACTTAAGGAAAACCGTGATTATACAGTAACTGCTCAAGGAGATAATGCTCACTGGAAGTCTTTTACATACAAAATCAGTAAAAACTATTTCAGAAAAGATGGTATTTATTCAATAAATGTATATACAAAAGATAAAGCGACAAATGAGCAGGATAGTCAGTCAAGAGATGCAAAGGTGAAATTTGTTCTCGATACTACTTCACCTAGTATTGTGGTGGCGGGAATAAAAGATGAGTGTGTAGTTGAGGCTGATTCTTGTGACGTGAGCGTAAATGTGACAGACAATATGGCTGTAGCGGATATGAAGATTATGCTCAATGGCAAGGTAGTGAACGAGTATGGAACAGATGAGCTAACAGAAAATGGTGGTACATGTCAGTTCACCATTATGCAGCAGAATTCATATCAGACTCTTGAAATAGTAAGTCATGATGTGGCAGGAAATGAGACTAAAACGGAAATAAATCAAATTTTGGTATGCGAAAAAGCGACTGAAGTGTTATCGGAAAGTAAAGCCGCAAAATCAGATTCAAAAACAGTTATGACTAAATCTTTTGGAAATAATACCACAAAAATTGTTGTGGTAGGTGTAATAGCTGTAGTAGTTATTCTAGCTGAGGCTGTTTTCCTAATTAGAAGATTAAACAAGAAAAAGAAGTAGTCCTAGAGGAACAGTTATGAAAAAAAGAAGAAAAATCCTTGCCTTAATGTGTAGCATGTTTGTTTTGTTGGGGTGTACTCAAGGATTTGTTGTGGAGGCAAGTGAACCTCAGAACAGTGAAAATCTAAAGCAGGAAGAACAGATTCAAGAAGAATCGGACCAGGAACAAAATCTTCAAGCGGATACAGACGATGTTGAAAAAACTAAAACACAAAGTCATGGTAGTACTTCAGAGGAAGCCAAAAAGGGTATCGTTCAGGTAAACACTGTATTTGAAGATAAAAATGGTATTACTCATATTATTGCCAGTGCTACAGGATTTATCATCGGTGATCAGGAAAAAGAGCAGTATGTAATTACATGTAATCATATTGTAAATATATCTGATGAATATAAAGAGGCAGCATTCACTTATCTTGAAATTCCAAATGAAAATGACAGTTGGAGTAGTTTTTCCTTTGAAACGAAGGTAGTAGTTGAGGGAGATGTTGTATTAGATGCCACATATGTAAATTCAAGCGAAGAACTTGATATAGCAATACTAAAATTGAATCAGCCGATTTTTACAAGAAAACCGTTGATTTTTTTGACTTCAGAAGGCTACAGCACAGATGAGCTTCCATACAAGGTAGGCGATGCTGTTTATGCATTAGGATATCCTGGGCGAAATTCTTATGATACCGAACCTGTGTATTATTCAGATTCTCAGATTAGCATGGCGGTAGGTTCTATAGTTAATCTTGTAGGATTAAATGATGTGCAGACAATAGAACATAATGCTGTTATAGGATTGAACAATTGTGGAGGTCCACTGGTAACAGAAGACGGATATGTAATAGGAGTAAATACTTTATATACTGATGGCGTATATTATATTGCAGTAGATTCTACAAAGATAACTAAGATTCTTGATGGACTTGGAGTAGCATATGACAAAGAAGTCTCAAAACCTGTAGAAGAAGAACCTGTAACAGAGATTCCTGTTGAAAAAGAAGAAACAGGATATGATCCGCTTATATTAATGATTGTATGCGGTGCAATAGTGATTGCGACTATAGGTGCAGTAACGGTAATTATCGTATTGGTAACAAAAAATGGAGCTAAGGAAGAATCCCATAAGAATAAAAAAAGGAAAGATCAGATAGAAAACAGTGCTTTGGCACAATATCAAAATGATGTCCAAATCAATAAACCAGTAATGAACCAGATTAATATATCAAATTCTGGCACGTCATCAGAAACCATGATACTTAGTAACCCTAGGGGAAGCGTGGATACAAACGTATTGGGAGGAGATAGGACAACATCGGGTCAATTAAAGCTGGGTACATTAATTAGACGTAAATCTGGAGAACAAATAGCTCTGAATAAATCGTATTTTACAATCGGCAAGGATAGTCTTCATGTAGATTACTGCATTAAGGATAACGGTACTATCAGTAGACAACATGCGATTATACGAGCGGATGAAAAAGGTGTTTTGCTGGAGGATTGTAACTCTACAAACGGAACATTTATAAATGGAACGAGATTAGATGGTGGACAGGCAGTAATACTTCGTTCTGGTGATTCGGTAAGGCTTGCCAATGAAGAGTTTGAGTATCAAGCAAAATAGGATTTGAAAATGCAAGTAGATATTAAGGTTCACAGCGACATAGGTACGAAAAAAAACGTTAATCAGGATGCGGTATTGGTTAAGCAAGCCGTATCTGACAAGTATGGAAAGATTGTTTTTGCAGTTCTATGCGATGGAATGGGCGGATTGTCCTGCGGTGAGGTTGCAAGCGCCTCTGTACTGAAACGAATGGATACGTGGTTTAAGTTAGAACTGCCATTGTTGTTAAATTCAAAAGATCAAACTGCAGTTTTAAATACATCGGAGGTTATACATGAATCTGGCGATAGATTATTCTGCAAAATAAAAAGTCACTGGACGACATTATCACAAGAATTGAATAAAAAACTGGCTGAATATGGTAGAGAGCAGAACATCTCCATAGGTACAACCATTGTCTGCATATTAGTGCTTCAGAATCATTACATTGCGATGAATGTAGGAGACTCAAGATTATACGAGATTAAATCGGACACAGTAAAGGTTATTTCGCATGACCATAGCTATATTCAAAAGGAAATTGATGAGGGGAGACTTACGGTAGAAGAAGCGAAGGTAAGTAATCAAAAAAGTGTATTGTTACAATGTATAGGGGCTTCAAATGTTGTTATTCCTGAGTTTTATGAGGGCGAAATAACAGCAGATACCAGTTATCTGTTGTGCTCAGATGGAATGTGGAGAGAGCTATGTAATGAGGATTTTGTTCGATACAGCTTAGAGGATAATGCTTTGCAACAGTGGATAGAAACAGTTAAACAAGCTGGAGAAACAGACAATATTTCAGGAATATTACTTAGGATAAATTAATGTTACAAATTGGTAGTGTAGTTGATAACAAGTATAAAATCTTAAATAAAATTGGACAAGGCGGAATGAGTACTGTTTATTTGGCCATGAATGAAAGAGCCAATAAGCAATGGGCAATAAAGGAAATTCGAAAAGATAAAATGGAGCAGTCTCAGGTAGCAATTGATAGCTTGAGGACTGAGACAGAACTTTTGATGAAACTGTCGCACCCAAATCTTCCATCGATAGCAGACATTATTGACTACGACGACAGTTTCCTGGTGGTTATGGACTACATTGAAGGAAATACGCTTAGCCGAGCTCTAATAGATTATGGACCACAACCACAAGAATATGTGATTGAGTGGGCTAAACAGATGTGTGATGTATTGGGTTATTTACATTCCCAGGAATATCCAATTATCTATAGAGACTTAAAGCCTTCAAATATCATGTTAAAACCAGACGGTAATATTGTACTGATTGATTTTGGTACGGCGCGTCGTTATAAACATGGAAACATAGAGGATACAACGTGTCTTGGCACTCGTGGATATGCAGCTCCTGAACAGTTTGGAGGTCAAGGCCAGACTGATGCCAGAACAGATATATATTGTCTTGGTGCCACTATGTATCATTTGGTAACCGGCAAAAATCCCAGTGATCCTCCATATGAGATGTATCCTATAAGATATTGGAATGACAATCTGTCTCAAGGATTGGAAAAAATAATTTTAAAATGTACCCAGCTTGATCCAGCTCAAAGATATCAAAACTGTGCGCAGTTATTATATGACCTGGAACACTATTTTGAGTTGGACAATGCATATATAAAAAAAGAAAAAATCAAGTTAGCTTCTTTTTCAATAACGGCGGCATTGGCGATAATCTGCGCAGCTGCATCGATTACATTTTTTAATTTTGCCGGAAAAGTTCAGGCTAGCAGTTATGAGAAAATAATGGATGAGGCAGATAAATCCTTCACTCAACAGGAAATGGGTAATAATTATCAGGACGCCATTGCGGTTAATCCAAGAAAAGCTGATGCCTATATAGATTTGATTAATAAGGTGTATTTAGAGGATGATAATTTTACTGAAGAGGAGGCTCTTGAATTACGCCAATTACTTATAACGACAAGAAATGGTAAAAGATATGAGGACTACCTGGCTGAAGACATCGAAGGTTATTCGTTATTTGCTTATAGATTAGGTTTGGCTTATTTCTACTGTTATGAAGTAGATGGTAATAAACCTCAATCAGCATACTGGTTTCAAAAGGCTGCAGATGGTCTTTTAGATGCAAGTCAAAAGGAACGAGCGATAAGACTAGGAAGCATAGCAGAGTACTATATATCAATTGGCAGCGAAGACAAGAGTGGAGATGACAAAGTAAGCTACAGACAGTACTGGGATGATTTAAAATCAGTCAGTCAGGGAAATATTACAGCCATAGATAATGCCACTACGGCCTTGGTGATATATAGAGAAATGACATCGCAGATTTGTATAAATGCAAACGAGTTTAAGGCGGCGGGAATAACTTATCAGGAGATATCAGCTGAAATAGAGGCCATACAAAGTCATATTGAAAAAGATATCAGGGGAACACAATCAGAGCAGTCTCAAAGAGTAAAAGAACTGGAAAATGATGTAGAGGACAATATTGTTAAAGCAAATCAAATCTTGCAGATGGCATATTAGAGGAAGAGGTATATGAGTTTTGGTATTGATGATGCTGGTTATGCCTTAAATCAATCGGGATTTTATCGAGAACTGGCAGTTATGTTTTTAATAATAGCAATAGTATTTGCTATGGCAACATTGGTATTTTTTTTCGTGTTTAAGATACCTAATGCTTATCGAGTGGTGAGAGGAGGAAAAATCTCTAACAAAGCAAAATATAATGGAAGAGCTGAAGTAATGAATAATAAAGCCATTTTAAAATGGAATACATCAGGATTGCTTACCAATAACATCTACAACGAAGAAGATACGATACTACTTTCTGAAGATACAATAGTTTTAGATCAACAGATAGAAGGTTTTGAAATCGAAGACGACATAATGATAGTTGGTACAAATCAAACGATATAGTATTGGAAGGATAAAATGCAACATAAAATATTAATTTATGGCAGCGGATTGTATAAGGAAATACGACTTAAAGAAGCTACACAGCTTAGCATTGGAACTGATAGAAAATGTCACGTCTGGCTGACAGGTAACTTGATGGAGGATGATTTTGAAATTGTTCTTAAAAGAGTTGGAGATGATTATACAATAACAGTTTCAGGAGAAATTGAGATAATTTCTGGAAATAATGATACAGATAATCTTAAGTTGGCTCAAGCTGTCGGATTTAAATATAAAAATCGCGAGGAATCCTTGTTATTTGTGGAATCAGTGATTGATTTTGATACTACAAACAAGGATTTCAAATATATATTGAACATAGGAAATAGTACAAAATTTTCGATAGGAACGGATGCAAATGCTTCAATACGCATTAATGAACCAAGTTGGGGCGAAGTGCTAATAGAAGTTCAGAAAACGACAGATAACTATTCTGTGATTATACAAAGTGGAATAAACTACGTAGGTCATAATGGAAATCCTGTACGTGATAATATGTTTGAATTCAGGGAAAAAGAATTTTTGAACGTGGGAAATGTTCAATTCTGGCTTTTTGAAGGCAAGTTGTTTACGACTAAGGATTCCAGGTTAAGCAGCTTCTTTGCAAGCGAGCAGGTTTTAGAGCAAAATAATAAACTCAATTATCCAGAGTTTATAAAAAATGTTCGAATGCAGTATAGACAGCATAAGGAAAAACTTGAAGTATTACAACCCAGTGCCATGCCCCAGGAACCCCAAGGAAATATAATAGCTAAGCTGTTGCCAATGATTGTCATGATGGTTCTAATGGTGATACTTCGCATGTCCATGAATAACAATAAAATATATGCTCTATATTTTGTTGCCATGTCAGGAATGGGTATTATTACTTCTGTTTATGCATTTATTAGCTCAAAAAAGAAGTATAAACAACGATTAGCAAATCGAGAGGCAAAATATAATGAATATATTGTAAATAAAACAAA
>JABUSV010000057.1 GCA_021442555.1 Pseudobutyrivibrio sp.
GATATGCTTATAGCTGAGACTCAAAGACTGGCTGATGATAAAAATCAGTTTGAACGCCGTCAGGCATTCTTTGAGAGAGTTGAACAACAACAAAGATACGAGACCGAAGTATATCGAGAGGATAATATTATTCACGGTGAGATGTTCTTTAGTGGGGTATTTGATGAAAAGTCTCTCAAGAAGCGCTACAAGGATTTGATTAAGATATATCATCCAGATGGTGAGAGTGGAGATAACGAGACTGTTGCTGAGATTAACAGAGAGTATGACAGTCTTAAGCATACGATGCAATAAAAATAAAGGATTCTAAGTTTGAAACTTAGAATCCTTTTTGTTATAACATCTTTAATATTTTAAATTCGCCTATGTCAAGACGTTTTGCAATGCCACAGTTAGGACAATAACCTAATGCAAAAGCTCCATGCATCTGCATGGAGCTTTTACTTAGAAGGAGAATAATGATTATGAAAATGAATAATAAGCTTAACCTAAAACTACGGTAACGTTGTATTCCTTCTTGTTAGCATCGTAAGGTATAACTGTACCTGGTACCTCAACACCGTCTACTGTAAGAGTCTTAACACCTTTTTCTACGCTATTAGGATTCTTAACTTCGATGTTGTACTTTGCACCTCTGAACTCACGTGTAATAGTAAAATCACCAAGATCAGAAGGTACACATGGGTCGATTGAAAGACCGCCGTGTGTTGGATAAACACCTAAAATGTACTGAGATACATTGGTGAATGTCCAAGCAGCTGTACCTGTAAGCCAGCTGTTCTTTCCTTCGCCATGGTATACTGCATCTCTTCCTGCAACCATCTGTGAGTAAACATATGGCTCTGTACGGTGAATCTCAGAAATATCTTCGATGTATGCAGGGCATGTCTTCTTATATATCTCGAAGGCTCTGTTACCACGTCCAACAACTGTCTCAGCTGCAGATACCCATGGGTTGTTGTGACAGAAGATACCTGCATTCTCTTTGTATCCTGGTGGATAAGAAGAGATTTCACCAAGCTCGAGGTGATACTTGGTATATGCTGGCTGAAGAAGCATGATACCGTACTTTGTATCGAGCTTTTCTTTTACTGAATCAAGAGCTGCGATAGCCTTGCCATCATCAACACCAACGCCTGCCATTACGCACATGCCCTGAGGCTCGATGAATATCTGACCTTCTTCACATTCCTTAGAACCAACCTTGTTGCCATAAGCATCGTATGCTCTAACGAACCAGTCGCCGTCCCAACCATCTTTTTTGATGGCGTCAACCATCTTATCAACTTCTGCAAGAACTCGCTTAGCCTCAGCATCGTCACCAAGAAGCTGAGCTAGATCTGCATATTCTTTACCATATTTTACAAACATACCAGCGATAAATACTGATTCTGCTACTGGGCCTTCAGAAGGGCCAAATGTCTGGAAAGACTCACCTGGATGCTCAGAGAAGCAGTTGAGGTTGAGGCAGTCGTTCCAGTCTGCTCTACCAATAAGTGGAAGATTGTGTGGACCCTTGTGGTTAACGATGTAATCGAAGGATCTCTTTAAGTGCTCCATAAGTGTGGTAGCTACTGACATATCATTGTCATATGGAACCATTTCCTTGAGGATGGAAATGTCACCTGTCTCACGAACATAAGCGCTTGTACCAGCGATGAGCCATAGTGGATCGTCGTTGAAGCCAGAGCCAATGTCTGAGTTACCCTTTTTGGTAAGTGGCTGATACTGATGATATGCTGAACCGTCCTGGAACTGTGTCGATGCTATATCAATGATTCTCTCACGAGCTCTGTCTGGAATAAGATGTACAAATCCAAGTAAATCTTGACAAGAATCTCTAAAGCCCATACCACGACCGATACCTGATTCGTAGTAAGAAGCTGAACGTGACATATTAAATGTAACCATACACTGGTACTGATTCCAGATGTTAGCCATTCTGTTGAGCTTTTCATCTGAAGTTTCAACATGGAATTTGCCAAGGAGTGTATCCCAGTGTGCGTTGAGCTTTGCAAAAGCAGCATCAACATCAGCTACTGTAGCGTAACGAGCAAGCATCTCGTTAGCAGGCTTTTTGTTGATAACGCTTGGCGCTTCCCACTTTTCTTCTTCAGGAAGCTCTATGTAACCTAAAACGAAAACAAAATCCTTGCTTTCGCCTGCTTCAAGAGTAACGTTAATCTGCTGAGAAGCGATTGGATACCAGCCAGAAGCGATAGAGTTTGTGCACTGACCCTTCTCGACAACTTCAGGGTCCTGTGGACCTCTCCAAGCTCCAAAGAAAGCATCTCTTGATGTATCAAAACCGTTGATAGGTGTGTTTACTGAATATACAGCGTAGTGATTACGACGCTCTCTGTATTCTGTCTTATGAAAAATAGTGCTTCCAACAACCTCAACCTCGCCTGTTGAAAGGTTACGCTGGAAGTTCTTCATATCATCGTCTGCATTCCATAAGCACCACTCTACATAAGAGAATAAAGTGATGTCCTTCTTGGCAGATGTTGTGTTGGTAAGAGTAACTTTTGTGATTTCACAGTTATCCTTAACAGGAACGAATGCAAGAAGGTCAGCCTTGATGCCGTTCTTTGTTCCAGAAAACTTGCTGTAACCTATACCGTGACGGCACTCATATGCATCAAGCTCTGTCTTGGTAGGCTGCCAACCTGGATTCCAAATTGTGCTGCCATCCTTAATATAGAAATATTTACCATTGTTGTCATATGGAACGCTGTTATATCTATATCTTGTCATGCGAAGAAGCTTTGCATCTTTATAGAATGTGTAGCCTCCGCAAGTGTTCGAAATAAGACTAAAGAATGAGTCAGATCCAAGATAATTGATCCATGGTAATGGAGTTCTTGGAGTAGTTATGACATATTCTTTATTGCTGTCATCGAAATATCCGAATTTCATGATGTTCCTCCCTTTTATCTATATGCTTACTTAAAAATATCGAAAGTATTGCGAAACCGTTTAAGTAAAAAGGCACAATTACTTACACAAAAAGCATATACTGTATTGGTCAAAAAATCAATAACAAAAATTTTCACATTGAAAACACTTGAATTTACGGCGTTTTTGCGCAGAATTCATAAATTTTTCAAAAATGTACTTGCGTTTTTGGCAAGAAGGGGGTATATTTGATTTACGAAAACGATTAAGTGATTTCGTTTCGGCAGGCAAGTATCGGGGAAGAAAAATGGTATCGTTAAAAGATGTAGCAAATGCCTGCGGTGTTTCGGTAGCCACCGTGAGCAAGGCTCTTAACAATCATAAGGATATAGGGGATGAGACAAAAGAGCGCATCAGGAGAACGGCCAAGGAATTGGGATATGTGCCTAATGCCGCAGCAAAGTCTATGAAGACCAACAGAACTCACAACATAGGAGTCCTCTTTGTAGATGAAGCACTTAGTGGATTAACACACGATTATTTTTCTAATGTCTTAGATAGTTTTAAAAGAGCAGTAGAAAAAGAAGGTTACGACATAACCTTTATCAGTAATGACAGAAGCAGACCTGGCAGGTCTTCATACTTGGAGCATGCAAGATACAGGGGCTTCGATGGAGTGGTTATAGCGTGTGTGCAGTTTGATGACCCTGAGGTTATTGAACTGGTTAGAAGTGATATTCCGGTTATTACAATTGACCACGTATACGACAACAATGCATCAGTTCTTTCTGATAATGTTTCAGGTATGAGAGATCTTGTTGAACATGTGATTGCAAAGGGTCATAAAAAAATAGCATATATACATGGACAAAACACTCACGATTCGGCAGTTACAAGTACAAGACTTACAACCTTTTACAAGGTTATGGAAGAAAATGGACTTGAGGTGCCAGATGAGTATTTAAAGGAAGCTGAGTACAGAAGTACAACCAAGGCTTACGAGAATACGTTAAAGCTTTTAGAGCTGAAGAATCCGCCAACATGTATTTTATATTCAGATGATTTTGCTTGTTATGGAGGCATGAGAGCTGTATCAGAGAAGGGTCTCAAGGTTCCGGATGATATTTCAATAGCAGGATACGATGGAATAAGAGTAGGACGTCATATCAGACCAAGACTTACCACTCTAAGACAGGATACAGAAGCTATTGGAAGAATAGCGGCACAAAATCTGGTTGATCTTATAGAAAAACCAAAGACCACACTTAAGTCACAGGTACAGGTCAAGGGAAAGCTTTACGAGGGAGATACGGTAAAAGCATTATAGGGTAACGGCATTTAATTGGGGTTTCCAATATTTTAATAAATGCAAATCAAATTCATCAATCCAAAATAATGAATGGGAGGAACAAAAGATGAAAAAGAAATTAGTTAGCTTACTTATGGTAGCTACAATGGCAGCATCTATGGTTGCTTGTGGACAGACAGCAACAGAGGCTCCAGCAACAGAAGCTCCTGCAGCAGATGCAGCAGCAACAGAGGCTCCAGCAGCAGAGACTCCAGCAGCAGAAGAAGGAAAGGTATTCAACATTTACGCATGGAATGAAGAGTACAAGGGATTCTTCGAGAAGTACTACGCTGACAAGATTCCAGCAGACGTAGAAGTTAAGTGGACAATCGTTCCATCTGACAACGGTGCATATCAGGAAGCTCTTGACAACGCACTTCTCAACCAGGAAAATGCAGCAGCAGACGAGAAGGTTGATATGTTCCTTGCAGAAGCTGACTACATCTTAAAGTACACAAATTCTGACTTTACTCAGGATATCACAGCACTTGGTGTTACAGACTTCTCTAACACATATGCTTACACTGTAGAGGCTGCTTCAGATGTAGCAGGTACAGTTAAGGGTGTATCTTTCCAGTGCTGTCCATCAGCTTTGATTTATCGTAGATCAATCGCTAAGGAAGTTCTTGGAACAGATGATCCAACAGAAGTTCAGGCAGCTCTTTCTTCATGGGATAAGTTCGATGCAGTAGCAGCTGATGCTAAGGCTAAGGGTTACCTCATGACACCTTCATACGCTGAAACATACCGTGTATTCTCTAACAACGTATCTCAGCCATGGATTAGCGATGCTAATGAGTTACAGTTCGATGCAAACATCAATACATGGATGGATCAGGCAGAGAAGTATGTTAAGGAAGGTTACACATTAACAGAAGGCATCTGGGATGCAGGTAAGAACGCTGAGATGGGTAAAGATGGAAAGGCTCTTTGCTTCTTCGGACCAGCTTGGTACTTCAACTTCTGTATGGGACCTGCTCATGACGAAGCTATGGGTGACTGGGCAATCTGTGAAGGCCCACAGGCTCACTTCTGGGGTGGTACATGGTTACTTGCTCCTACAGGAACAGACAACCCAACTATCCTTGCTGATTGTATGAACACATTCATCAATGATGAAGCTGTATGTGAGAACCTTATTAGAAACGAAGCTCAGTTCACAAACAACCAGGCAGTTAATGCTAAGGTTGCTTCTGATCCAGAGTACGCTTCAGAGTTCCTTGGTGGACAGAACGACGTAGCAATCTTTGCTGAACTTGCTAAGAACATCAAGTTCCAGAATGTTACTCTTTACGATCAGTACTGCAACGAAGGTCTTCAGACATACTTCGTAGAGTACCTCAAGGGTTCTGTTGATTCAAGAGACAAGGCTCTTGCAAACTTCTACACATACATTGGTGAGAAGGTTCCTGGTATTGTAACTCCTCAATAAGCAGTATATGTTGAGTCATTTATTTTAAAAAATTTGGTCTGTGGCTCTTGAGTCACAGACCTTTATTTTGAAGCAGAAGGGAAATTGTTATGAAAAACAAAAAATCAGTTAGCTACTCCAAATGGGGATATATTTTTATAATTCCATTCTTTGTGGTTTATATCATTTTCAATTTATACCCACAGATTCTGACAGTATATAACAGTTTCTTTGAGAACTATCGTCAGGGACTTACACAGGTGGGGCCAAATTTTGTGGGTTTTTCGAATTACGTTGCACTTTTAACACCTTCATCAGAGGGTACTATTGATATCTTAAGATATCTGGGCAACACAATGATTATGTGGGTAATGGGTGCAGTTCCTCAGTTTCTTATTGCGCTTATTCTTGCATTAATTTTCACTAGTTCAAGATTAAACATTAAAGGTCAGGGTGTTTATAAATCAATCATATACATGCCTAACATGATCATGGCAGCAGCATTTTCGATGTTGTTCTTTACAATGTTTAGTACGGTGGGACCTGTAAATCAGGTATTGGAGTCAATGGGGATACTTGACAAGCCAATCGACTTTATATCATTTACTCTCCCAGCAAGATCACTTGTTGCATTCATGAACTTCCTTATGTGGTTCGGTAATACAACAATCATGTTAGTAGCCGGTATTCAGGGTATAGACGAGAGCTTATTCGAGGCAGCAAAAATCGACGGCGCTAACTCATGGAATGTATTCTCAAGGATTACATTACCACTTCTTAGACCAATCCTTGTGTATGTTGCAATCACATCGCTAATCGGTGGTCTTAGAATGTTCGATGTTCCTCAAGTCCTTTCAAAGGGTGTAGGTATGCCAGACAGAACAACATTTACAGTTGTTATGCTTCTTAACAATTACCTTGGTACATCAAAGAATTACGGTATGGCCGGAGCTGTTTCAGTACTCTTGTTTATCGTAACAGCAATCCTGTCAACATTCGTATTTAAATTTATTAACAAGAAGGAGGAGAAGTAAGTTATGGATATGAACGAACGCGGAAGAATAAAGCTAATAATTACTAGATTCCTAGCTTATTTCTTTGTAATCTTTACATGTTTATTATGTGTTTTGTTTTTTGCAATATTGCTAATTAACGCAACTAAGACAAACTTCCAGTTACAGAATAAGTTCAGCATTATTCCGGGAACAAATTTCCTTGTAAACCTGAAGAATGCTTGGTTAGATGCTTCAATCGATATTCCTCGTGGTATGCTTAACAGTTTGATTGTAGCTCTTACAAGTTCTCTGTTGACAACTTATTTTTCTGCACTTACTGCATATGGAATTTTTGCTTATGATTTTAAGGGTAAGAAGTTAATTTTTACATTTATCCTTGGTATCATGATGATTCCAACACAGGTAAATGCTGTAGGTTTTATTCAGTTAGCGTATAAATATAACTTAACAAATAAGCTATTAATGCTCATCATCCCAAGTATTGCTGCACCAGCTGTATTTTTCTATATGATACAGTACCTACAGGCAACACTTCCAATGGAGCTTGTTGAGGCAGCTCGTATTGATGGTAGTGGTGAGTTTAAGACATTTAACCAGATTGTACTTCCTATAATGAAGCCAGCTGTAGCAGTTCAGCTTATCTTTGCTTTTGTGGAGTCATGGAACAATTACTTTATGCCATCGCTTCTTCTTACAGATTCGACAAAGAAGACTGTACCAATCATGATGTTCCAACTCAGAAGTGCAGACTACTCAAAGTTTGACCTTGGAAAGATGTATATGTTCATTTTACTTGCAGTATTACCTGTAATTGTGGTATATCTTATCGTATCAAAGTCAATCATCAAAGGTGTTACCTCTGGTAGTGTAAAGGGATAAGAAATAATGAACAAAATTGATAAGGTTAAAATGAACATCTATCGAGCAATCCGCAACCGTCTGGTTCAGGATTCCATCGAAGAGATAGTTGATGGCCTTACAAGTAGTGATGATACCATAGCCCTTTGCCGCAAACTTGCGGCAGAGGGCTGTGTTTTGCTTAAAAATGAAAAAGTTCTTCCTATTAATATGGAAGAACCTGTGTCATTTTTTGGCAGATGTCAGTTTAACTACTTTTATGTAGGCTATGGAAGTGGTGGAGATGTTAAGGCTCCATACAAGATTTCGCCAGCAATGGCAATAAAAGAATCGGAGCTTAATTATAATAAGAAGCTTTATGATTTATATGAGACATGGACAAAGGCTAATGTACCGGATGATGGTTTCTGGGGACACTGGCCAACAAACTATGATGAAATGCCTCTGTCAATCTACGATGTTAAGGAAGCTGCTGAGTTTTCAAAGAAGGCTGTTGTATTTATTGGAAGATCCGCAGGAGAAGACAGGGAGTCAACAACCACACCAGGAAGCTGGTATCTGACAGATGCAGAAGAGGACATGCTTAACAAAGTATGTGCTTATTTTGACAAGGTCTGTGTAGTACTGAATTGTGGTTCTATTTTTGACACATCATGGATTGAAAAATATAACATCGCAAGTGTGCTATATTCTTGGCAGGGAGGGCAGGAGAGCGGCAATGCTCTTTTGGATGTATTAACTGGTAAGGTTAATCCTTCAGGAAAGCTGACTGATACAATAGCAAAGCTTGATGCATATCCATCCACAAACAATTTTGGAGACAAAAAGCAAACTATATATGAAGAAGATATATATGTAGGTTATCGCTATTTTGAGACTTTTGATAAAGATAGTGTACTATATCCATTTGGACATGGTTTGTCGTATACTACGTTTTCGTTAAACAGTTGTCTTGTGGGTCAAAATCATACAGAGGTTACCGTTAAAGCTGATGTGAAAAATACAGGTGACGTAGCGGGCAAGGAAGTAATACAGGTATACGTAAAGGCACCTGATGGGCTGTTGGGTAAGCCATCCAGACAGCTCGTAGGATTCAAGAAAACTTCGCTAATAGAAAAAGGTGAGACTTTTAGCTGCGAGATATCTATAAATCTTCAGAATATATCCTCATATGATGATTTGGGTAAGACTGGAAACAAAAATTGCTTCATATTAGAAGAGGGACAGTATGAGATATTTGTTGGAACTGATATCAGAAATGCTGTATCCGTTGGTTGCGTTGAATTAGAAGAAACTGTATTAAGAAAGACTGTTGAAGCAATGCCTCCTCAGAAATCATTTACAAGAATGGTTAAAAAGGGAGAGGCTATAGCTAGAGAGCAGGTTCCAGCAGGTACAAGGAATCTTAAGGAACGAATCAAAATAGATATACCTGTTCCAATGCACAAGACGTCGGATATGGGATATAAGCTTGCGGATGTAAAGTCTGGCAAGGTCTCGATGAATGATTTTGTTGCTCAGCTTAATAATGAAGAGTTAGAGTGCCTGTCACGAGGTTCTTTGGAGTCCATGAACAGTAGTTATGGACCAACTGGTAATGCGGGATGTTTTGGCGGTACAATGCCATCTCTAATGCAGAAGGGTGTTCCTGCAATATGCACTAACGATGGACCAAGTGGTATCAGACTTCAGGCTCATTCGACATTATTCCCTATTGGCGCTGTCTTTGCATCTTCCTTTGACCCAGAGCTAATAGCTAAGGTTTGCGAATGCTTTGGTAAAGAGGTAAAAGACAGGGGCTCACAGGTGTTACTGGCTCCTGGTATGAATATTCACAGACATCCGTTATGTGGACGCAATTTTGAATATTTTTCAGAGGATCCATATCTGACAGGTGTATTGTCTACAGCTTTTGTTAATGGCATTCAAAAGGGTGGTGCGGCAGCTACAATAAAGCATATGGTATGTAATAACCAGGAGACAGGAAGAAGTATCAATGATGCAGTTGTCAGCCAGAGAGCTCTTAGAGAAATATATATCAGGGGATTTGAGATTTGCGTTAGAGAAGCTAATCCAGATTGTATAATGACTTCTTATAATAAGATAAATGGAGTGTATTCATATCACAGCTATGATCTTTGTACTACCATTATCCGCAAGGAAATGGGCTACGAGGGTGTGATTATGACAGACTGGTGGTGCAAAAAAGGAAAGTCACCTGATTTCAAGAATGTATATGATCAGGCGTACAGACTCAGGGCTGGCAATAACGTGTTCATGCCTGGTGCTCCATTGGGAGGCCAAAAGGGTAAGAAGGATGATTCTATAGAGAAGTCTCTTGCTGCAGATGATGGTATTTCGCTGGGCGAGCTTCAGAGAAATGCAAAGATAGTGCTTAAGCTCTGCATGAAGTATATTTAAAACTAAAAAAGACCTTGACGGATGTACGATTTGCGTGATATAGTTAGCAAGCGACAGAAGTTTAGGTCTTTTTTTTATGCTCTTTTTTCGCCCCGTGATTGTTCGCTAACACGGGTGGGCATATGCAAGACCGCTCAAAGAAAATTTATGGAGGTGGAAGTTGTGCGCACAAAGATAACATTGGCATGCACAGAATGTCAGCAGCGTAATTACAACATGACAAAAGACAAGAAGACACATCCTGACAGAATGGAAACAAAGAAGTATTGCAGATTCTGCAAGAAGCACACAATGCACAAAGAGACAAAATAGTCTTA
>JABUSV010000224.1 GCA_021442555.1 Pseudobutyrivibrio sp.
TTAAAAATCAGTCCCGGCCTTGCGGCGGGACATTAGAATCTCAGTTTACTGAGATTCGATTCAAATCTTTGATTTGAATCATTTCCTAAAACCCTTATAGTTTAGCACAATTCTTTAATACGTTAAAGAAAAAAATGCACCCAGAATCAAAATAACTGGCTATATTTTGACAAATTATTAAATTTTTTTAAATACTCAATATGATATACTTGTCCAAGAATAAATAACCTGAGGGAAATAATATGAAAACACAGGACAAAATTGTTGATTTCATTCGGAACAAAAAAGGATACATCCTGGTACAACGGGAATGTAACAGATAAGCAGATTTATGGGAATTTCCATGCGCAGATTACGACACCAACGAGACCTTGCAAAGAGCTGCCCAAAGAGTTCTTAAAGGTCGCCCATACTATGGCCTGAATATATCTTCTGAATCCCTTGTAACTCCATACTCTGATGATGAAAAAATACTGACCATGTACTGTGTAGTATGTGATCTGTACAAATACGATACATTGGAGTTTGAAGAATATCAGATATATCGAACAGTTCCATTCTCAGAGCTCGAAAGCATCAATCTGATACCAGAGCATAAGGCTTTGATATCCACAGCCCAAAAATTAAACGAGCTATTAATGTTAAAGCATGATGGGATTGAAGGTATTGTTAATTGCTCTGTTCAAAGCTTTCTTTTGGCCTGTTTCTATGGATTCTTGTATTATATTCAAACAGAATATGGTCATTTTTGTGATTTTTATGGTGCCACCTGCTCCTGTTGTTCTCCATTGGAACTGGTAAGTGTGATCAGTTTTCTACTTATCTGGCTGTCAGAAATTATTATCTGTGTAATATTTACAATCAGAATATTTGTAAAAAAAGAAAACAAAGAAATGGAGTTGACCTGTAATTATGACGATAACAATACGTGAGACCAGTTTTCCTGCATATCCTGTATTTATTTTTGCCTCTTATATGGTGGGCAGCCTCATAGTACACCTGTATTTAGTCTATAAAAAAACACCTGCTTATGCGGTATACGGAGCCATCGTCCTAAACATAATGATTACTCAATTATTAGGTATGTCATTTCCAATCATTATAAGCAAAGGCACAATGATTGGATTGTCTGGAGTGGGTGCAGCCTTCGGCATGGTTCTTTCGACATTAGTATGCTACTTCCTGATTCCCAGATACAGGGATAATATCATAAAAGCCAATGCCCTGGCTGCTCCTCTTATGTACAGCATATCAAAACTGTCCTGTCTTTTTGCAGGATGCTGTCACGGATTTAAGTATAATGGACCATTTTGCCTCAATTACAGGTTCTTTTCCGATCACAGCCCCCGCACTTTGGTTTTCCCGGTACAGCCACTTGAAACTATTGTATTTTTTCTTATTTTTCTTATAGGACTATTCTTAATCAGGTTTTGTAAAGCAGATTTTTTTGCTGCAACAATTGGCGGTTTGTCTGCCATAGCCAAATTTGTTCTTGATTTTCTTAGATCTGCCGAATACAAGAGCGGTACCCTATCGGTTAATCAGTATCTTTGCATTGGACTGTATCTGGGAATCATTGTTTATATAATTGTAAAATATGCTTTCATAAAAAAAGAATCTGTCATATAATTTTCTAACCACGTTTTGAGTGATTAGAATAATTAATGGAAAGGGCTATATGCCATGAATAAAAAAGATATTGCAGAAATAAAACGACGCTACAAAAAGGAATCCGTCAACTTCGACAAGATGGTTGGCTGCTACGTAGATGCCAACAAAGAGATGGTTCTTACATTTTCAGAGGACTTTCTTATGCTTGAAGAGGAAGAGTTTCACAAATACCTTGAGATTGCCAACAAGGCGTTGTCTGGCACAGTAGGTAACAATCTGTTAGAGCTTAGCTTTACCACAGATTCAGAGATTGAGGGCGGCGGCCACGATTTGCTTATGAAGCTTCGTGAAAACAGACTAAGTGATGAGCGCATGCTTTTAGAATACTATCAGCGCATCATTGACAGCTATGACTTCGTAGGAAATTATCTGATTCTGCTTTTCCACGACACCTATGATATTCCTCTTAAAACAACAGATAATCTTACTTTGGACGAGTCCGAGGAAGTATATGATTATCTGATATGTGCCATCTGTCCAGTTGCACTTTCTAAGCCAGGATTAGGATACCGTGAGGCAGAAAACCGCATTGGTGCCAGAGACAGAGACTGGGTTGTAGGGGCTTGTGACAGTGCATTTACATTCCCTTGCTTTACAAGTCGTTCCACAGACCTGCACTCTTGCCTTGTCTACACCAAAAATGCCAAAGAGCCTCACACCGAGCTATGGGAGAACTGCATAGGTTGCACAACCAAGCGCACCAGCACCCAAAAAAAAGCTGCCTTTAACAACATGGTTACAAAAACCATCGGTGAGGAATCAGAGGAGGCAGAGGATACCGTACTCGACATCCAGCAAAACATCTCCGATTTTCTTACCCTTGAGACAGAAAAACTGGGTGAAGACGAACCTATATATATCACAGCTTCAGATATTTCTGATATTCTTACAGAATCTGGCTTATCTGAGGTAAAGGTAGAAAAAATTACTCGCTCCTACGACGAATTTTTCCAGGAGTCAGTGCCTCTTGCAGATGAACTTCTCGATACCAAGGCTCTCAAGAACAACGAGATTCGTCTCGAAAAAAATGTACTTAAGGAGCGTGTAGTTGATTTGACTCAACAGCTCAAGGATACCGGAGCCATCACCGAAGAAGGCAAAGCTGCTGATATTTTTGTAAAAGTAAGCAATGAAAAAGCACCTTCTGTCACCACAGCATATGTGGATGGCAAAAAGTGCCTTTGTGTTCCAATTGAACCAGATGAGGTTGCTTTGTTAAATGGTCAAAGACTCTAAAAACATATTCTGAAACTCATCTGAATTACCTAAATCTATAACCGTTGCTTTAGAGATAATATTCTCAAGAGCAGCGGTATTTTTTTGTCTGGAATATTTTATTGCGCCCTTTAATGACGTGTTCCCGACTGCCTCATAACAGCCAACCAGCTCTGGTGGAATCAATCCTATGGCCGCGGCCCCCTTAACACTAACCGAGGCTCCAAGTCCTCCAGCCACATACATTCTGTTTACCCCAGAAAGCTTAACGCCAGCCACTTTACACAACACCTTCAACCCACTATATATGGCACTTTTTGCCAATAGAACCTGCTGCACATCTTCCTGAGAAAAATATACACTATCAGTAACTGGGTATCCTTTGTTCTCCATGTAGCTTTCATCTGTAAAAAGTCCGCCCTCATCTATAAGCTTATGCTCTTTCAGGCATGCCACCATATCTATAACTCCGCTGCCACAGAGACCTGCAGGTGGCGCACCAGCAATGGTCTCGTAGCTTATTTTTCCATTATCATCCATAAACACATGACTTATGGCTCCTGCAACAGAAGGCATTCCACAGCTGATATTTCCTCCCTCTAAGGCAGGCCCTGCTGCTGCAGATGTAACCCACAGCTTGTTTCCATCCCATAGCAAAATCTCTGCGTTTGTACCCATATCAAGCAAAAGTGTTATTTTGTTACTTTCTATCATATCAAGAGCATAGGCTCCAGCCACCAAATCCGCCCCTACATAGGCCGAAATTCCTGGCATTATGATAATCTCCCTTTGCTCCCATTTCAGCGTCTCTAATGCCAGATTATGAGGTGTAAACGGATATGCCGCCAGACCATCCACTGGATATCCCATCAGAAGATGTCCCATGGTAGTATTTGCAGCCACAATTATCCTGTGGGCCTCACTGGCCCCTATCTGTTCCATGGCTTTTGCCATATCTGCCCTTACCATGTTATACATCTTTGAAGCTGTATCCTCGTCCTCCATGGCTGATTGTATTCTTGATACCACATCTGAACCATAACCAATCTGACTGTTAGCTACAGAGCTTATCAGATTTCCATAGCATACACTTATGGTAGTTGTACCAATATCCACTGCCACTGTATCAAGGTCAGTTGTCTCATAGTTTTCCTTTGGCACCTCAATCTGACCTGTCAGTCTCACAGGTATCTCAACTGTACTGTCCTCTTTAATAATGGCCTTACAGCCTAACTTTGGAACACCATTTATTATTACCTGACAATTTTCGCAGTTGCCTTTGCCACCACATGGTCTGTAAAAACGAAGGCCCAGCGCCTCCATAACCTCAACAAGGCTAACAGATTCCCTGGACTCGTATATGTATTCTTTATTTAATTCTGCAATATTGATAACAATCTTCATGTACTATCTGTTCTGCTTTTGTTTTCTTTCGTATTCTTCAATTGAATGAAGATTCAGACGAAGCTCTCCGTCTCTGTCAACGTCTATCACCAGGTATGTATGCTCCTTGGATTCCTGTCTTGGATATGAAATACTACCAGGACATGCAACTATCTCATTAGGATTGGAATAGTCTATACCCGGTCTGTGTGTATGACCATGAAGAATCATATCCGCACCACGGGATCTTGCAGCACTTCTGATATTCTCCAGGCTGTAATCTACTCCATACATATGGCCATGCGCCAAAAAAAGTACATGTCTTCCTACCTCAAGAACAAGACACTGTGGAAGCTGGCCCATGTAGTCGCAATTGCCACACACCACATCAAGAGGTGCATCTGACATATAGGATATGCCAAGTTCATCTCCCTGAGCATCCCCCAGGTGATATATCTTGTCAGGATTTTCTATATTGATTGCAGTCTTTACATTGGTTGTTTTTCCGTGAGTATCACTAATTACAAGAATTTTCATGCTCTTCCATAACCTTCTTAATCATACGAAGTGCATTGCCTCTATGGCTAATGCTGTTCTTTTCTTCTGGAGGAATGGCAGCTGTACTCACATCCTTATCCCATAGATAGAAAATAGGGTCATAACCGAATCCATGCTCTCCCATTGGCTCCCAGCCTATGTATCCTTCGATAGTGCCTCTGACTACCGCATCACTTCCATCCGGGAAAACACAACTAACAGCGCATACAAATCTTGCACTGCGCTTTTCTTTTTCCAAGCCCTCTAATCTATCAATAATTGCTTTATTCTTGATGTCATAGGATGTATCTTCACCCATATATCTTGCAGAATACACTCCTGGTTCCTTATCAAGGGCATCTACCTCAAGTCCCGAATCATCTGCCAAAACATACGCCCCTGGCGCCTTAAGTGCTATTGCTCTTGACTTGATAAGAGAATTCTCTTCGAAGGTAGCACCGTTTTCCTCGACATCTACCTGAATTCCGGCTTCCTTCATGGACAGAATCTCATACTCGTCCTCTCCAAGGATTTCCCTGATTTCACGCATTTTATTTGCGTTACCAGTAGCAAAAATAATCTTTTTCTTATTCATCTTCATTTTCTCCCAAATCGTGGTATATGTACTCCATTATACCATCATATATTGCCTGTGCGCACATCTTCTGATATTCCTCGTCGCACAGATTATTTAACTCTGTCTTGTTGGTCATAAATCCAACTTCGATTAATGCCACAGGAACCTTGGCTTCTCTGATGATATATATCTCATCTCCTTTTACTGTTCCCTTATTTTTTGTTCCAAGGCTTTCAATAAGATTGTCTAACAAAATCATCGATAGTCTAAGTGATTCACCGCTTCTATCAGTTTCGTGATACATAACCTCTGTACCGCTGGTGCCTGACATACGACCTGATTTTGTAGAATTGTTATGAACGGAAACAAAAACATCCGCCTTGGTATCATTCGCCAGACCCACTCTGTTCATAAACGCCGGATTGACATCTGTGGTTCTCGTGTAATATACCTTTAGCCCTGGTATTGGCTTTTCGTCAAAAAGCTCCTTGAGAGCAAGCACTATATCAAGATCGATATTTTTCTCAGATACACCCTGCTTTGTTGCTCCTGGCGCCTTGCCGCCGTGACCTGCATCTATGACAACAACATGCTCATAGATATCCTTGGCATCGATAAAATCCAGATACAGATAATTACCTTCTGTAGTCATGGCAATTTCCTTGACCTTGTCCATGGCAATATCTATAGATCCCACACGATTTAGGTTGCTATATACCACATCCACTATATTATCCGGATTACCAATCATGGGATAATCATCAAAATATGTATTTGTGATACCTTTGATAGATACCCTGGTTATTTTGTTGACATAGTCGCTCTCTACTGATACCGCATCGCTTTTAATATTATCAGGCAGTGTAAGTCTGATCTGATGACCTTTAAGCTTATCCTCTTCCACAACAGGCAGCAGCTCATTTGAAGCTGCATCAGATTCATTGACTCCATGTCCCTTCAATAAGTCAAATACTGACTGGCCGTTAAGAACCATCCCCTCTCTTTGCTCTTCCATGGACTCTGCCACGTTATGAAGCTGCGGATAGCTCATTAGTACAAAGCTTAGCGCAACAGTTATGGTCACTATAACGACCATAGCCAGCCCCATCACTTTTTGTTCCATTATTCTTCCACTCTGTCTTCCATAATCTCTATTCTGTCTACAGAATATGCCTTCAGGCACAGATTAGCCTTGGCCACATCCTCTGCACTCTCCCAGTCTAATCCATTATTGGAAATAAAGCCCTTGCCATCCTCCAATGTGACATTGGCTGTCATTTCATCTGACTGATATTCCAAAGCCATAGGCTTTGTAACTCCAGGAGAGTTGATATATAAAACTATAGCAAAGTTTTCATCTTTTTCCACTGGCATTGGCGTAGAAAAATCAATTGTGTAATATCCGGCATCTTTCACCACGCCCTCTGCCATCAGAACTCTGTTAGCAAGGGAACCGGTATTTTCATAGTTATTAACAAAATATACCTGATATGAAGTATTGTCAGCCAGAGCATAAAATCCTGCTGCTTTCACAGCCTCAGTGCTTCTTGCTGTATATGTGTTTGCGCCGTATATCCACTCCTTGCTGTATCCCATCTGCCCTACCCATCCGCACAAGTCAGACTGATAGATATTATCGTAGTGTCCCAAGGCATCAACCCTAGTATAGGATACTGCTTGTTTGCCTATATTGCTATCATAATATGAGATGTAGAATATACCGTTTTCACCAAACTTATCACCCCAGCTGTTCTGGCATATAAAAGCTCCATCTCCCGGCACATTCTCGATAAAGTTTTCTGCAGGATAGTTGTCATCCCAGCCTACAATTACAACATCATGATTTGGCTTATTTTGTCCCAAATAACAGTAGGAATTGGTTCGTCCGTTATAGTTGCTGGACATGCTAAGATTTGAGCTTATTACGCTGGCAAAAATAGATGTGGATACTCCTCCATCCTTGTATACTGCACGTTTTATATCCTCTACATCATCAGCATCATAAAAATGTGCCTCCTGCAGGTGCACCGCAGTTTCATTTTCGTATTCCTCCACTGGACCTTGCCATGACAAAAGATATGCCAGTGCCATGGTATAATCTCCGCCGTTGTCAGCCGACAACCCAAAGCTGTTACCTTCAATCATGTGTTCTATCGAAAACTTATAGTCAGCAAATGGCTTAAGCGATGACTCAAGAGCCTCCAATGACGCACAAGCCCAACAGGTGGAGCTGGAGCCCTGGTCCCTGATAAAACTGATTCTTTTGATTTTTCTCAGATCAAATCTGCTTGGAAGAGGTGCTTCGCTGTCATAGGATACATAGATATCCTGACTCTCAGGCTCATAAGAATATTGATAATCAAAGAAGGTACACAGGTCACTCAAACCTATATAAATATCCTCCTGATGCATTGAAGGAGAAGTTGACAGCTCCATCTCCTGCCCATTGCAGGAAACAACGTTTCTGTCCAACACAAACACATATATGTCATCCTGTATCTGTACCACCACAGTATTACTGTTGGCTCTGTATGCACTTCCGCCCAAATATTCTCTGATAAACTTCAAAGATGCGGAAGGCTGCATATTATCATCTACAATTATGCTGTAATCGTTGTTGTTATACAACTCGTCGTTAACATACACCGTCAGATATCCACTGTCATTAATATTCTTTGACATAAGAGGATAAAAAACTTCGCGCTGTAGCAAAGCCCCTCTAAAGGTTTCCACTACAGCATATCTTTCCTGTACAGTATTCAATTCCAAAAATAATGCCAATACCAAAAGTACGACAAAGCAAAGATATTTTTTGGAAAATTTCATAATCGTAATCTAGTTAGTTATTTTTCTTTGGTGGTTTAGGTCCTAAGAATTGATAAAAATAAGTTTTAAGCATACCATTATATATCTTACGATTTTTATCGACTTTCTTTGCCATATACTTAGGTGTATCTTCCCAAGAAGTTATGACAAACATTGACCAACTGTCCAAGGCCATATATGCATCAGAAAGTTTGCCGTACAATGCAGGCAAATCCTTCTTATCTTCAAGCCTCTGCCCATAAGGTGGATTTGTGATAATAAAACCGTATTTTTTCGGGTGCTTTAAGTCAGCTACATCTCTCACCTGAAAATGTATCATGTGTTCAACGCCAGCCTGCTTGGCGTTAAGCCTTGCAATCTTGATGGCATCAGGGTCTATATCATAGCCCTGTAAGTCTACCTTTACCGAGGTGTCCACCTCTTCTGCAGCCTCAGCAATACATTCTTTCCATGTAGCAGGTTCTATGAGATTCTTCCAGTCCATGGAAATAAATTCTCTGTTGAGTCCTGGCGCCATGTTTGCCGCCATCATGGCAGCTTCTATAAGAAATGTTCCACTTCCGCAAAATGGATCCACAAGAATCCTGTCTGGATGCCATGGCGTAAGCTCAATAAGGGCTGCTGCCATGGTCTCTGATAGCGGAGCCTTGGAAGTATAAGTTCTGTATCCTCTTTTATGAAGAGGTGTTCCTGTAGAATCTAATGTAACAACTACTTCATCTTTGAGTATAAATATACGTACCGGATAGCTTGCACCACTTTCCTCAAACCATTGGATATCGTAGTATTTCTTCATCCTGTCAACCATAGCTTTTTTTGCTATGGACTGAATATCCGTCAGGGAAAAAAGCTTACTTTTTACAGATGTAGCCTTTGTAACCCAAAACTTACCATTTACAGGAATATACTCCTCCCATGGCAATCTCTTGATATTCTCAAAGAGCTCATCCCAGGTAGTAGCCGTAAATCTGCCTACCTCTACTAATACTCTTTCCGCACAGCGAAGATGAATATTCGCCCTGACAATGGCCTCCGCATCTCCTGTAAAGGAGACTCTTCCATCCTCTACTTTTGTAATGTCATAACCTAAATCGTAAATCTCTCTTTTTAATGGTGCCTCAAGTCCAAAATGACATGGGCAAATTAATGTATAATCTTTCAAAAAAACCTCTTATTTATGCAACACTTGTCTAAGTTCACATTTTTTTCATATTTTTGTTGAATTCTATCACAAGCTGTGGTATTCTTCAATTCGTGGTAGGAAATATCCTACTACACCCCTTATTAATTATTTATACTCCCCTCAAAAAAGACCGTTTTTAACGGTCTTTTTTCCCGCCATAAAAGTGAATTTTAATACACTTTTTATGCACACTATATTCTCTTACCAGTCAGTCGATATTTCCCCCTACTCCTTAGAATGAAGCATTTTTTCCACAACATTCATTATACGTTCCTGAGAAGGAGGTTTTAGTACATATCCCGCTGGATTAAGGTCAACCATGGAACTTACCAGATCAGGCCCAGACTGAGCTGTCAGAAATACTACGGGCACGTCGACCATATCTTCTCTCTTTCTAAACAGCTTTAATAATTCTGCTCCATTTACATCAGGCATCTCATAGTCCATAAAAATCAAATCAGGCATACAACCATCGATAATCTTAAAGGCCTGCTCTGCGTTAATTGCCACAGATATCTTGTATTTTGCAGGCATAAATCCTTTAACTGTGCGCAGTAGTACTGGACTGTCATCAATAAACAATATGTGCTTTTGGTTTGATGTCTCTATATCTTGAACTGCCAATATTGATACGCCTCCAATCCTAAATTGTAAATTTGTGGATAAGATTATATCATTATCATATATTAACATCAGTATATTAAATGTGTAGAATTTCTGAATTTTATGTCAATTCTTAAAGCATGAAAAAAGACTACCTACAAAGGTAGTCTCTTAAGTGCCGGCAGTGGGACTTGAACCCACACGGGCGTACGCCCAACAGATTTTGAGTCTGCAT
>JABUSV010000033.1 GCA_021442555.1 Pseudobutyrivibrio sp.
AAAATCAATTCCTATCTCAAGGAAGTTATCGCCAGTTTAGCAGAACATTTTGATTATATTGTTATTGATGGAGAAGCAGGTATCGAGCAGATTAACCGTCGTGTTATGGAAAAGGTAACCCATCTTGTTATGATTACAGATTCCTCAAAAAAGGGGTGCGATGTAATTAAGACCATAAAATCTGTTGCTGATAATCTGGTTATGTACGAAAAGCTTGGCGCAATTGTCAACCGTGTTCCTGATGAATCTGTTCTTCAGTATATGGACTTGGGAGAGATACCACTATTATCTTTTATTCCTTCAGATGCTGCTCTTACCAAGCGGGATCTCACAGGTGAGTCGGTATTTTTTATGCCAGGGGATTCACCCCTGGTTATAGGCTGTAAGAAAGCATTAGAGAATTTAGAAATCATTTAGTTACCTTCTGCATATGGGAGGGTGTCCTATATATAGCATTAAGCAATATAGGGACGAAAGGAGAATATTTAATGAAAGACCTCAAACACTTATATTACTTTGAGAAGCTTTTGGAAGATGCTGATAATGAGCTGGTACGTGAAGCAATAGCTGATGGAAAAAAATGCATTGGCAGTACATGTTATCAGATACCTGAGGTTCTTTTGGATCTTGAAGGTTCGTTTTCTGTAAGACTGCGCGCTCCAAGAACAGGATCCATGGAGATGGGCACATATTATCTGACCAGCTTTCTTTGCGAATATACAAGAGCGCTTTTGGAGAGAGCTATTGAGGGTGGATTCCAGTTTTTGGACTGTGTAATTACACCTGATGGTTGTAGTATGCTTAACCGCTGTGTTGAAAACATGGAACTTTTAAAGACTGTTGATAAGGATGACTTTTTTTATAAATACCTTGAGGTCCCTATGAAGTCTGATGAAAATGGGCTTAATCTCTACATAGGCCAGTGCAGGGAAAAGATTTTGGCACCACTTCATGAAAAATATGGTATAGACGTATCCGATGAAGCACTTAGGCGTTCTGTTGAGCGTCACAATGAGCTGTGTCGTATTATTACAGAGCTTGGTAATTTTAGAAAAGAAGATAATCCAAGAATAACAGGTTATGAGTTCCATATTATTTGTCTGTGTACTTTTATTGCTCCTAAGGAATTGCTTTTGGACAAATTAAAAGAGACCTTGGAAGAGGTTAAAAACAGAGTGCCTGATGAGAGATTTCCATATAGAGCCCGAGTTGCAGTTGTTGGCTCTGAAATAGATGATGTTGATTTAATCAAGCTTATCGAAGACTCTGGGGCATATGTTTGTGCTGACAGATTCTGCTATGGTTCACTTCCTGGTCGCGAAGAGATTATATTAAACGATACTGAGGATGTTCTCACTCAGATATGCAGATATTATATGGAGTCTTGTATGTGTCCAAGACATATGGATACTCCAAAGATGAACAGACGCCGCGAATATGTTGATGAGATAGCTAAGGAATATAAGGCTGATGGAATCATTTATGAACAGATGAAGTTCTGTGACCCTTGGGCTTATGAGAGAATGGTTGGTGGTTCTGTAATGCGTGAGGAGTATGGATATCCAGTGCTTACTGTAGACAGACCCTATGCTATTGGTAATTCAGGACAGATGCGTACTCGTGTGCAGGCCTTCGTGGAAAGCATAGAGATAAAGAAAATCCAGGGAGGTAACAGGTAATGGGAAAAGCAGTAGGAAGCGAAAAGCTTGGAAAGCTTTACGATGGAAAAATGCAGGTGTTCAAACGCCGCGAGTGGAGAGGTTTAAGAGATACCCTGTATGATTACTGGCGATGGTTAAAAATAATGGGGATGCTTTCTGCATTTTTATGTCACCCAAAGAATATCAAGGGATTTTTCAGATATCGCTGGATGATTAACTATCTTGCTGTACCTATGATGATTGATAAGCATGCAAGAGGTCTTCGTGGACCGCAGCTTAGAATCTGTAGAATGGAATATGATTTGGTTGCCAGTGATGTTGCCCAGCTTTTAACAGCAATATTCAAGGTGGACCAGAATCTTGGAGCAAAGCCAGAGGCATCAGCTGATGTCGTTCTTGTAGACGAAAATGAGATGACTAACATTTTATGTGGTTTTCCAAATCTCAAGGGAAGAAGCTGGGAGACAGTATCCTGCTATGTAGCTGTACTGTTAATGCAGGATGCAGCATATCACTATCTTGATGTGGTTCAGGAATGCGGTCTGCCAGGCGATGTGTGCCCTATGCCTGCCATGGAAGCAGGTGTATGTATAGATGGTGATATGCCTGTATTTGGCAAGTGTGCTGTTCAATGCAACACAACCTGCGATGGATCTCTTTTGGGTAATGGAGTAATCAGTCGCGCATTGGAACGCAATGGTATACCAGTATTTCAGCTTGCAACACCGCTTAGACATACAGAGCCTGGTGTTCAGGAATATGCAGCCCAGGAGATTCGTAACGCAATTAAATTCATCGAGGATCAGACAGGAGAAAAGTTTGACTGGGATGCGTATTTTGAGTGCGCAAAAAGAGTGAATATCGGTGCAAGAGAGTGTACTGAATGGTTAGAGATGACCAAGACAGATTATCCTCAGATTATAGGTAATAACATTCTTTTATACAGAGAGACAGAGTATATGGCTATCTCTGGAAAGGTTGCTGCTTTTGCCAAGACTGATGTTGAGATAACCAAGCTGGCCCGCAAGGCATGGGAAAATAAAACAATGCTTGCCAAGGAATATAGACACAGAGCTGTTATCTGGGGCGTGCAGTCTCAGTTCTATACAGATATTTTAGCATGGATGCTTAACTGCTGGGGTATTCTTCCTTTGTTTGACATGCTTACAATGGTTTCTTTGGATCCTATCTCAGAGGATGACAAAGAGCAGGCAATATATGATATGGCCCACCAGTATGAGAATATGATTATGCGCAACCGTACTCATGGCGGATATGAGGTTCTTTTGGATGACCTGTGGAGATACTGCGACGAATATCGTGCAGATATGGTTATTCTCTGGGAACATATCAGCTGCAAAGCATTGGATGGAATGCATGGTCTTTTTGAGGAGCAGGCCAGAGAAAAGGGGATTCATCTCGTATGGGTAAATCATCAGCTCTTTGATTCACGTGTTGTTCCACGTGTCAGTCTAAGACAGGATGTTAACCGTTATATGAGAAATGTATTAAACGAAGAGCCAATTGATCCTTCATTAGAGGAGATTGACGATACTAATTTATGGTAGGAGAATAAGACATGAAATATTTTGGAGGTTGCGATAGCGGCTCAACATACACAAAATGCGTTATCATTGATGAAAACGGCAAGATGGTAGCTGACGTTACTCTTAGAAGCCGAATCAATTCAGTACTTAGTTGCCAGGAGTCCCTGGAAAAAGCTGTTGAACAGGTTAAGGAACTCAACAGTCCACAGGATCTGACTTATCTTGTTGGTACAGGATATGGCCGTAATAAGGTTCCATTTGCAGATGAAAATATATCAGAGATTAGTTGTCACGCAATGGGTGTTCACGTTGCTGACCCTAGTGTAAAGGCCATTATTGATATCGGAGGACAGGATGTTAAAGGTATCGCAGTAGATAATGATGGCACTGTACTTAATTTTGCGATGAATGACAAGTGCGCTGCCGGTACAGGCAGATTCTTCGAGGCTATGGCAAGAGCCTTTGAGATGGATTTGGATGAATTTTCAAATCTTTCACTCAAGGCCAAAAATGTAATCCCTATTACAGCACAGTGCACAGTATTTGCAGAATCTGAGGTTATTTCTCTTGTAGGAGAAGGAAAACCTATGGATGAGATTGCTGCTGGTATTGAATTGTCAGTTGCAAAAAGATGTTTTGTAATGTCAAAAAAGGCTGGTGCTGTTGATAACATTACATTGACTGGGGGATGTGCAAAAAATGCCGGACTTAAGGCTGCCATCGAGCAGGTTTTAAGACTCAAGGTTGTTGATCTTCCAATAGACCCACAGCTTATTGGAGCTTTGGGAGCTGCAGAATATGCACGTCAGAAAGGTATGGCATAATGGCTACATTTTTAAGTGTTATTAAAGTTATTGCAATAATTATTGTTGTATTTTTTGTTTTAACCTTTACAGTATATATTTTCAATCTTGATATGAAGATGTTAGCAAAGCTTAAGCCTTTGTTTATGAAGCATTACGATAAAATCAAGAAAGAACGCAAAATATAATGAGAATCTATGATGAGACTATTGCCACAGAGCTTGCGTTGTTAGAACAATTTTCACCATCTTATGTTACTGTTGATGTTAACAGTATTGAGCCATGGCCAGATGGTGGCAATAATGACATGATATTTGGTTCAGACATGGCATATGAATTAGGCTCTGGAAGCCTTTTTGCCGTATCTGAGCAGATGATGACTGTAAGAAGTGATTTTGTGTCTGGTAACAGCATAGAAGTATATGGTCCGGATTTGACTGATATCAGTAGTAATATCAGCTATGGCAAGATAGTTCTGCTAAAGGTCAAAGAGGATTCATTTTCCTCAGATGATAAGACCTATGACCAAATCAGAGCCATTCAATATACCAGATATCACATTCATCCATTAGGGTATATGTCAAGAGTATCAGCAACATCCCTAAGAGAACAGGTTAGAGTGTCAAAGTCAGCTGTTTCAGATAAGATTTCCTTTAACCATGTTGGCAGGATGATTATTGATGCTTACAGCAAGTATCCACAGGTTAAGGCAGTAAGGGTTATTTTTATTACAAGAGATGATTTTGATTACAAGGCATTAGGTGAATTGGCTAAACAGTCAGAACACATAACATCAGCTCTTGATCACGTCCTAAAAGACGCTACTATGAATTGCAACTCCTGCAATATAAAGGAGATATGCGATGAAGTGGAAGGTATGAGAGAACTTCATTTTTCCACTGCACAATATAAAGAAAGATAAATAATAGATAAGGAGAAAAGATATGCCTAAGATGTATGAATCAGTGGTTCCACCACATATGGGCGACGCTAATCCTAGTCCAAAGATTATTGCTCTTGGAAAAAAGATTACTGACGTTGCTGCTCACAAATTAGGAAAAGTAACTTCAGATGATGCTGAATACTGGGGTCTTGCAGAGATTATAACAGAGGAGATGGCAGAAGTTGGTCTTACCATGAAGCTTCGTCACCACTATACCTTTGATGAGCTATGCAAGATGAATCCAGAAAAAGCAAAAGACAAGGAGGCATTCCAAAAGCTTCTTGATGAGATGGCTTATATTGGTCTTGTTGAGTACGATTATGGATATCATTACGATCACAATGGACGTACAGCACCTCCTTCTGAGAGACGCTATATTCTTCCTATGTTTGTTCCTGGATCAGCTGAGCTTTTCAACATGGAAGAAGCAATTCCTGGCGAGAGATCAAACCACAGACTTGAAGAGCATCCTGCAGTAGCTTCATTTTTCGAGAGAATGACATACCTTCCTCTTGAGGGACTTACACAGCTTATTCCTCCAGGAGGAGCAGGTGTAGGTATGCATGTTATACCTGTAGAAAAGGCTATTGAATTTGAGAACGAAAAGGTTGATTTGGAGACCTTATCATATTGGTTAAAGAAGTACGAAGGCCACATTGGTGTGGGTCAGTGTTCTTGTCGTGCATCCCGCGCAGCTCTTGGTGAAGGATGCGGAGATGATGAGATGAACTGGTGTATCGGAGTGGGTGATTTTGCTGACTACTGCAGAGAGACAGGTAAGGGCCACGATATCACTTACGAAGAGGCTATGAGAATTCTCAAGATTGCGGAGGATAATGGTTTTGTTCATCAGATTACTAACATCGATGGAGAAAACAAGATTTTTGGTATCTGTAACTGTAATGTAAATATCTGTAATGCACTTCGTACATCACAGCTTTTCAACACACCTAACATGTCGCGTTCTGCATATACAGCAAGAGTAGAGACCAAGGATTGTGTAGCTTGCGGAAAGTGCGTAGAGTATTGTCCAGCAGGTGCTGTAAAGCTCGGTCAGAAGCTCTGCAAAAAGGATGGCTCTGAGGTTGAATATCCAAAGGTTGAGCTTCCAGACAATCACGTATGGGGCAAGGACAGATACGACGAAGATTACAGAGATAATAACCGTAAGAACTGCTACGACACAGGTACAGCTCCTTGTAAGACTGCTTGTCCAGCTCATATTGCCATCCAGGGTTACATTCGTATGGCAGCACAGGGAAGATATCAGGAGGCTCTTGCCCTTATTAAAAAGGATAATCCATTCCCTGCTATATGTGGACGTGTATGCAACAAGCGATGCGAGAGTGAATGTACTCGTGGTACAGTAGACAAGCCGGTTTCTATCGATGCTATTAAAAAGTTTATCGCAGAGCTGGACCTTAAGGCAGAGACAAGATATATACCAGAGGTTGTTATTCCTTCAAACAGATTAGATCATTTTGAAGAAAAGATAGCTATAATTGGTGCAGGTCCTGCAGGTCTATCAGCTGCATTCTATCTTGCTACCAAGGGCTACAAGCCAACGGTATTTGAGAAGAACAATCGTGCAGGTGGTATGTTAACCTATGGTATTCCTTCATTTGTTCTTGAGAAAGATGTTATTGAGGCTGAGATAGATGTTATCAGAGCGTTGGGAGTAGAGATTAAGCTTGGCGTTGAAGTAGGTAAGGATGTTACTATCCAAGGCCTTCGCGAGCAGGGATACAAGGGATTTGTAATTGCAATCGGATTACAGGCTGGCAGAAGACCAGGTGTTTCTAACGATGATGCTATCAACACATATTCTGCAGTTGATTTCCTGCACAAGGCTACAGATGAGCAGAACCAGAAGCTTGATGGCGATGTTGTAGTTATTGGTGGTGGTAACGTAGCAATTGACGCAGCTCGTACAGCAAAGAGATTTAATCCTTCTGGTGTTAAGATGTACTGCCTTGAGTCAAGAGAGACAATGCCTGCAAATGACAGTGAGATTGCTGAGACTCTTGAGGAGAACATCGAGATTAACAACTGCTGGGGACCAAAGGAAGTGCTTGTTGATGAAAATGGTGCTGTCGCAGGTATCGTTCTTAAGAAGTGCTTGAGTACAATTGATCCTGAAACCAAGAAGTTCTCGCCTAAATACGACGAAAATGATACAATCACTGTAGAGTGTAAGCATATCGTATTTGCTGTTGGTCAGGGAATTGAGTGGGGCAACCTGCTTGATGGTGAGGATATTGAGTTCTGGCATGGCAACTATCCTGTTGCTGATAGTCTTACATATCAGACAAAGACACCAGATATCTTTGTAACTGGTGAGACATTCTCAGGTCCTGGATTTGCAATTGAAGCTATCGAAAGAGGTAAGAATGTAGCTGTTTCACTTCATAGATTTGTTCAGCCAAACACCTCTCTTACAATTGGACGTAACAGACGTGATTTCATCATGCTCGACAAGCAGGATTTGGCTGATTTTGTTGATTATGATCATGCTGGCCGTCAGGAAGAGCCTGTTGATCCTACTGTAGACAAGGCTAACAGCTTTAATGATCCTCGTCTTACACTTACAGAGGAGCAGGTCAAGATAGAAGCCAGCCGTTGCTTAAAGTGTGGTGCTTCAGTTGTTGATGAAAATAAGTGTATCGGTTGTGGTATCTGTACCACAAAGTGTGAATTTGATGCTATCAAGCTTCACCGCACACATCCAGAGTGTACACACATGGTCAAGGCTGAAGACAAATTCAAGGAAATCGGCAAGTACGCTGTTAAGCGAGCATTCAAGATTGCTTTCTCTAAGAAATAAGGGTTTAGGAGAGTATATATGCACGAACTAGGAATAGTATTTCACATTGCTAAGCAGGTGGAAGAAGTGGCCAAAGAAAATGATGTTAAGCACATCAATGAGGTTATTCTTCAAGTAGGAGAGGTAAGTACCGTTATCCCTGCTTATCTTACAGACTGTTGGGATTGGAACTGCAAGAAGTCCGAAGTTTTAAACGGTTGCAAGCTGACATGCGAACAGATTAAGGCTGTGACCTTTTGTGAAGGATGCAACAAAGAATATCCAACTGTAGAGTTTGGCAAGATTTGTCCTCATTGTGGCAGTGAAAATACCTACCTTGTTACAGGTAATGAAGTGATGCTCAAAGAAGTTGTGGCAGACGATTAATTAATATGTCTTTAAGGGAAATTGCAGTTGCAATTTCCCTTTTCGTATTATAGAATGCAATTAATAGATAATTTCTAGATGAAATTCTAAGGTCGATTCGACAATTTTATTCCAAAGATTTATCGTTATTATCCCAAGAACAGGAGGTAGAATCTTTATATGCGAGAAAAATATGAAAGTTTAGCTGTAGGTATACTTCGTGATTTGGCAAAAGCCAGAAGTATTAAGGGGGCATCTACTATGAAAAAGGCAGACCTTGTAGAGGCTATGCTTAAGCAGGATGAGATTGATGCTGCTTCTAATACAGCGGAACATTCTTCTGTAAATAACAGAGAAGCAACAGACAAAACAAATGCTGATAAGTCGGCATCTGACAAGGCTAAAAATGACAAACCTATGGATGGACTTAGCCCAGCCTCAGGTATTCTTGAGGTTATGAGTGATGGCTTTGGATTTATACGTTGTGATAATTATCTTCCAGGCACGGAGGACGTATATGTATCACAGTCACAGATTAAAAAATTTAATCTCAAGACAGGTGATATTATTGTAGGTAAAAAGCGCTTCAATAATCCTACAGACAGATTTGCAGCCCTTATGCTTATAGATTCTGTCAATGATTATGAGCCATCGGCAGCTGCAAGACGCAAGAATTTTGAAGATTTAACCCCAATCTTCCCAAATGAGCGTATTAGACTAGAGCGCGCAGGAAGTTCTGTTGCCATGCGTATTGTTGATTTGGTATCGCCAATAGGTAAGGGACAGCGTGGTATGATTGTTGCTCAGCCTAAAGCAGGTAAGACCACACTCCTTAAGGAAATAGCTACATCTGTAAATTATTCACATCCAGACATGCATCTTATTATTCTTTTGATTGACGAGCGCCCAGAGGAAGTAACAGATATGAAGGACACTATGCGCAATGCCAAGAACGTAGAGGTAATATATTCTACCTTTGATGAGACACCAGAGCATCATAAGAGAGTATCTGAGATGGTAATCGAAAGAGCCAAAAGACTTGTTGAACATGGACAGGATGTTATGATTCTTCTTGATTCCATTACACGTCTTGCAAGAGCCTATAACCTTACAGTTCCACCAAGTGGTCGTACATTATCAGGTGGTTTGGATCCTGCAGCTTTACATATGCCAAAGAGATTCTTTGGTGCTGCAAGAAACATGCGTGAGGGTGGTTCTCTTACAATACTTGCAACAGCTCTTGTTGAGACTGGTTCAAAGATGGATGACGTTGTATATGAAGAGTTCAAGGGTACTGGCAATATGGAGCTTATCTTAGACCGTAAGCTGTCAGAAAAGCGTGTATTCCCTGCTGTTGATATTACAGCTTCAGGTACAAGACGTGATGACCTCCTTCTTACTCCACAGGAGCAGCAGGCAATGACAATTCTTCGTAAGGGACTTAACGGCCTTAAGCCTGATGAGACAGTTGAGAGAATACTTGATATGTTCCAGAAGACTAAGACAAACCGTGATTTCTGCGAATATGTTTCAAGAAAGCTGTATTATTAAGGATTTTATATCATCAATTTATCGTTCAAACTTATTTATTGCTATTGCATTCGCAAAATCCCTGTGATACAATAAACAAGCTGTTTTAAACAGGAAATCGGGCGAAAGCCTATACGATAAACGGCGTCGATTAAATATCGCGAACTGAGTATTTGATTTCCGTCGAGATTAGAGAGGTGAAAAAATGAGAGAAGGAATCCATCCTAAGTTTTACCAGGCAACAGTAACCTGCAACTGTGGCAACACATTCGTAACAGGTTCAACAAAGCCGGAGATTCACGTAGAAATCTGTTCTAAGTGTCATTCGTTCTACACAGGCCAGCAGAAGAGTGCAAGAGCTGATGGACGTATTGAGAAGTTCAACAAGAAATACGGCATGAAATAAGTAAGACTTATGAAAGCTCGAGTGTAAGCTCGGGCTTTTCTTTTGTTTTGTAGTATGTAAGCCAGATGGGTTTACATAATTTATATGTATCGGGTTAAGGCATATATTACGGAGTTGTATATGGCAAAAAAACGTAAATCAAAA
>JABUSV010000008.1 GCA_021442555.1 Pseudobutyrivibrio sp.
AAAAATGTACAAAAAGGAAGGCTTTTGCGACTATATTAGCAAGCCGGTTACTTTGGATAGTCTGATTCGTTCAATAGAGCAGAATCTGATATAATCAATCTATATTATATAACTTAGGGGGAATATATAATGGAATTGAATGTATTGTATGAGGATTCGGATATTATTGTGCTGCATAAACCTGCAGGTGTGCCTATACAAACAAAGGACATAGCTCAAAAGGATATGGTTGACCTGGTAAGCGAATATCGCAGAAACAAGAATGAGAAGCCAGAGATATTCGTAGTGCACAGATTGGATCAGCCTGTAGAAGGCGCTGTTGTAATGGCGAAGACAAAAGAAGCGGCAGCGTCTTTGTCAAAACAGATTACAGAACATGACTTTAAGAAAAAGTACTACGCAATCATATCAAGAGAAGCATTTCCTGATGAGGGTGTATTGGAGGACTATCTTGTAAAAGATATGAGAACCAATATGTCAAAAGTAGTAAAGTCTACAGATCCAAGAGCAAAAAGAGCGGTTCTATCATATACTGTTGTAGATCAATGGGATGACAGGAAGCTCCTTGATATAGAGCTTTTTACAGGACGACATCACCAAATCAGGATACAGCTTGCCAGCAGAACGGCACCTATTCTTGGAGATGTAAAATATGGTGGAATTGCAACGGGAAGAGCTCTTGCACTATGTTCGCATTATTTGGGATTTAAACATCCATCTTCGGGAGAATGGTCTGAATTCTACGTAAAACCAGAGGGAGAAGACTTCATAGATAGCAAAGTAATATAGTTAATTGGGGATGTAGCAATGAGTCTGGGTTATAATGTTGGATTAGGGATATTCGTTATAATGCTTGTGGTAGCCACTGTTGCAGTTGCTGTTAAGAGTAAAGATAAGAAGCATGATAAGGTCAGAAAGTCGATACTGTGGGTTTTTGCAGTAGCGATAATAACCTGCAGTGCAAATATGTCGGCGGTATCGACTCCATTTTATACAGTGGCCAATGTTGCCTATAGTGTATATTTTGCAAGTATAGACTGGCTGCTTCTGGCATTGTTAATGTATTCCATTTTCTACACAAAAGTATGGGATAGAGATTTTTCTGCCCCATTTCTAATAGCCTTTCTTGCAACTATAGATACAATATCGCTTTTACTAAATGTCATTTTCGGACATAACTTTACCATAACAGAGATACAGACAGAAAGAGGAATACGATACCTTGCTGATTGTCATGAATTGTGGCTTATGCATCTTTCATTTTCGTATATTGTTGTAGTTCTCATTGTCATAATTTTTATAAGAAAAATAGTGATAACTGCCGGATATCACAGGATGAAATACATCATGGTATTAGTTCTCGTGCTAATGGTAGTCATAACCAATGCCATGTTTTTGGCACTTAAAATGTCTGTAGATGTATCACTGTATTTGTATGTTTTTGCAGCTTTGGGTGTGGCTTATTTTTCACTATATTACAGTCCAAAGAATTTTGTCGAGTATATGCTGATAAATGTTACCGACAAGATGAACAGTGCTCTGATGTGCTTCGACGATAATAACGAGTGCGTGTATTACAATGAACTCGCCATGCAGATTTATGGCAAGGACAATACCAAAGAGATTATCGAAGAAAGAGTAAATGTGTGGCGCAAAGGTCAGCCATTAGATTTAATTCGAGACAGCTGTTGGAGCGAGAAGTTTGAGATTGATGGTGTAGTAAGACATTTTGATATAAATTACGTTAAAGTATTAGATAATAAAAATCATTATTGTGGAAGCTATGCATTAATGAGAGATATTTCCTCAGAGATACAGGCCTTTGAAGATGAAAAGTACAGGGCCAATCATGATTCGCTAACGGGAGCTTTGAACAGAGAGGCATTTTATAACGAGGCGAGAGTATTGTTTAGAAGCAATCCGGATGTGGAATTTGCTATTATCTGCTCTAATATCAAGGATTTTAAAATAATCAATGATGTCTTTGGATTGGATGTAGGAGATAAAATACTCATAAGAATAGCCAACATGATTCGGGCAAATCTGGAGGATTCTGCTTGTTTTGCACGATTGGAGGCAGACAGATTTGCGTTGATAATGCCAAAGGCCAGATATAATGAGGCTGTATTCTTTAAATGTATGGATGAAATAGCTGCAATTGTAGACAATTCACTGTATCGAATGTGTATACAGATGGGAGTTTATTTTGTGGAAGATAAATCTCTTGCAGTGGCAACTATGTGCGACAGAGCGTATTTGGCAATTAAATCCATAAAAGATAATTATACAGAGAGAATAGCATATTATGGAGATACACTTCGTCATTCGTATATGAACGAGCAAAAAATCATAGGCGAATTTGGAAATGCTATTGAGACAGAGCAGTTTAAAATGTATCTGCAGCCTATAGTAGACGCAAACACTGGAGAGGTGCATCTGGCAGAGGCGCTTGTCAGATGGATTCATCCTAAGGATGGTCTGTATCCACCTGCAAAATTCATAGGTATACTGGAAGATACAGGTGATATTTACAAGCTTGATATGTATATGTGGGAACAAGCCTGCAAAACCATTGCCAAATGGCGAGACATGGGGATAAATGATGTTAACATATCTGTAAACATCTCGGTCAAGGATTTCTTTTATATTGATGTTTTAGAGACGTTAAAGGGACTGATTGAAAAGTATTGTATAAGCCCATCAAACATAAATCTTGAGATAACAGAATCTGCTTTTATGACAGACTCTAAAAAACAGGTTGAAAGAATTAACCAGATGAAGGACTATGGCTTCAAGGTCGAAATCGATGATTTTGGTAGTGGGTATTCATCTCTTAACATGCTCAAGGAAATGTCGGCGGATATTCTCAAGATAGACATGAATTTCCTGTCGTTTACAGATAATGAGGCCAGAAGCTTTAAGATTCTTAACTCGGTTGTAGGTTTGGCAAAGTCATTGAATATGGATGTTATAACCGAAGGTGTTGAGCTTGAGGAGCAGGTAAATCAATTGAAAAAAATGGGTAGTGATATGTTCCAGGGGTATTATTTTTCTAAGCCAATGCCACTTGAGGATTTTGAAGAAAAGTATTTTAAGTAAAAAATTCAAGTTTTTTGTTGTGACAGGTCCACCGATGGTGGACTTGTCTTTGTTTTTGGGATATACTATAGACCGATTTAATCACTATATATCGTAATATTAAGAACGGAGAATTAAAGATGGCAAACGACAAGAAGTTAGTAGAGTCTATCACATCTATGGATGAAGATTTTGCACAATGGTACACAGACGTATGTGTTAAAGCAGAATTGATGAGTTATTCATCAGTAAAAGGATGCATGATTTTTAAGCCCCATGGATATGCCATTTGGGAAAATATACAGCGAGAGATGGACGCTCGTTTTAAGGCTACAGGAGTAGAGAATGTATACATGCCAATGTTTATTCCTGAGTCACTGCTTCAAAAGGAAAAGGATCATGTAGAAGGCTTTGCACCAGAGGTTGCATGGGTTACTCATGGTGGATTGGAGCCACTTCAGGAGAGACTTGTAGTTCGTCCTACTTCTGAGACATTGTTCTGTGATTTTTACAAGGATGAAGTTCATTCATACAGAGACCTTCCAAAGGTATATAACCAGTGGTGCTCAGTAGTGCGTTGGGAGAAGGAGACAAGACCATTCCTTCGTTCACGTGAGTTCCTGTGGCAGGAAGGACACACTGCGCATGCTACAGCCCAGGAGGCAGAAGAACGCACAGTGCAGATGCTTAATCTCTACGCAGATTTTTGCGCTGAGGTGTTAGCGATTCCTGTTGTCAAAGGTCGTAAGACAGATAAGGAAAAGTTTGCAGGCGCAGAGGCTACATACACAATCGAATCCCTGATGAAGGATGGAAAGGCTCTTCAGTCAGGAACCTCACATAATTTTGGTGACGGATTTGCCAAGGCATTTGGAATTCAGTACACAGACAAGGATAACAAGCTTTCATATGTACACCAGACATCATGGGGTACAACAACCAGACTTATCGGTGCTGTAATCATGGTTCATGGTGATGAGTCGGGACTTGTATTACCACCTAAGATTGCTCCTGTTCAGGTTATGGTTATCCCTATCCAACAGAAGAAAGAGGGTGTACTTGATACAGCAAATAATATCTTTGAGGACCTTAAGGCTTGTGGTCTTCGTACACGACTTGATGATTCTGATAAGAGCCCAGGTTGGAAGTTCTCAGAGGCCGAGATGAGAGGCGTAGCTGTCAGAGTTGAAATCGGACCTAAGGATATGGAGGCAGGACAGTGTGTTCTTGTTCGTAGAGATACAAGGGAAAAGATTGTATGTCCAATATCAGAGGTTGCTTCAAAGGCACAGGAGCTTATGGATGCGATGCAGCATGATATGCTTGAGCGTGCAACAGAGTATCTTAATAACCATATTACAGATGCTCATGACTATGATGAGTTCAAGGAAGCTGTTGCAACAAAGCCAGGATTCATTCGTGGAATGTGGTGTGAAGACGAGGCTTGTGAAATCAAGATCAAGGAAGATACAACTGCTACAAGCCGTTGTATGCCTTTTGAGCAGGAATCTATATCAGACGTATGTGTATGCTGTGGCAAGCCAGCAAAGAAGTTAGTATATTGGGGTAAAGCATATTAAGATGCAGATGAATTTACCATCGGATGTAAATTACATAATAGAGAGATTGCAAAGAAACGGACACGAAGCCTACGCAGTGGGCGGCTGTGTCCGTGACTGCATTTTGGGGAAAGAACCTCATGACTGGGATATAACAACATCTGCAGATCCTGATACTGTAAAGTCACTGTTTGAAAAAACCTTTGATACAGGAATAGAACATGGTACTGTAACAGTTCTTCTCAACAATGTGGGATATGAGGTTACAACCTATAGGATAGATGGAATATACGAGGATGGAAGACACCCCAAGCAGGTTACTTTTACCAGAGACCTTCATGAAGATTTGCAAAGAAGAGACTTTACTATCAATGCAATGGCGTATAATAACAGTGAAGGTCTTGTAGATATTTTTGGAGGCCTTGATGATCTCAATCAGGGAGTAATCAAAGCTGTTGGCAATCCAGTAGACAGATTCTCAGAGGATGCTCTTAGAATGCTTAGAGCCATGCGATTTGCGGCTCAGCTTGGGTTTGAAATAGAATCAATCACCAGAGGAGCTATTGTTGAGTTAGCGCCTTCGCTTTCTAAGGTTAGTGCGGAAAGAATACAGGTTGAATTGGTAAAGCTTGTGTGTTCTGATCATCCTCAGATGATAAGAGATGTCTATAACACTGGTCTAACAAAGGTGTTTTTCCCAGAGTGGGATGTAATGATGGAGACAGCGCAGAATAGCAAGCATCATATATATTCTGTGGGAGAACATACTATTGTGGCCATGGAAAGCATTAAACCAGACAGAGTGCTTAGGCTTGCCATGATGCTCCATGATGTGGGAAAACCTGCTACAATATCAGTAGATGAAAAAGGGAACAATCACTTTTATGGTCACATGGAACTTGGTGCAAAGATGGCCAAGGATATTCTAAGGCGTTTGAAGTTTGATAACGAAACTACGGATGCTGTATGTCGTCTTATTAGATATCATGATGACAGACCAGAGGTATCCGAGAGAAATGTACGTCGTCTTATGTCTCGGATTGGTAGTGAATACTTTTTGGATCTGTTGGCAGTAAAAAGAGCAGACGTAATGGGCCAAAGCGACTATAAAAAGGAAGCTAAGCTGGGATTTCTTGACGAGATGGAGCGATATTACTACAAGATTTTGTCTGAAGAACAGTGTGTGAAGCTGAAGGACTTGCTTATAGATGGCAATGAGCTCATAAGCCTTGGGGCAGCTCAAGGAAAGGAGATAGGCATTATTTTGAAGACACTTCTTGAGGAAGTGCTTGATGACCCTGAGAGAAACAATAGAGAATATCTTTTAGAAAGAGCAAAAACTCTTATTAACTCATGAAAAAAATAAAAGGATTAGTTGTCAATTGCATAATGTATTGCATGATGGTTGTTGTGAGTGTGATATTTGTAGCCTGTTCTGATAAACAGGCTGCATCCTCAGGTGCAACATTTTCTTCCAGAACTGGTTCTGCAGCACAGATAACTAAAGAGCCTGTGATGGACGAGAATGAAGCGAATAAGATTGACGAAGCAAATGCTGAATCACAGCTTTATATTGTTGAGGATTTTGACAGTCGAAATGAAGCCATTACTGTATATGAGGTTGGAAGTGGGCGTCAGCTAAGATATAACTACAATATGACCACCAGATTTATGGATAAATATGGTGATTCCACAAGCTCGGTCAACTTTACCGTAGGAAGTGTAGTTGAAATGGGCGAATTACTGCCTTCTTCGGGGGCTGTGTCTACTGTACAGATGTCTGATGAGATATGGGTGTACAAAGATATCAGACGTTTTTCTATTGATGCAGATAGAGGAGTATTATCTATTGCAGACGACAATTATCGAATAAGCAAAGAAAGCAGAGTGTATTCTGACACTGAGAGGATACTTTTCTCAGAGATAGGAAAAGACGATATCATTACTGTAATAGGCAAGGATAAGGATATAATAGCTGTGGCGGTTACAACTGGACATGGATATATCCAGTTGAGTAACACATCATTGTTTGAAAACAGTATGATATTCATTGGCGATAAAATAGTATCAAAGATAATTACAGATACTACAATTGAAGTTCCGGAGGGTACTTATGCAATTACAGTGGCAAACAATGGATGGGGAGGAACCGGCGAATACACTGTTAAAAGAAACGAAATAACAGAGGTTAATCTCGATGATTTGAAGGGTGAAGGTCCGTCATATTGCGAAATGGCTTTTGTGGTAACTGTGCCTAACACAATGGTATATATTGATGGCAAGCAGATTGATCCCGGAGAACCTCTTTGGATTCAGTATGGAAATCATAAGATTACTGTGTCAGCACAAGGATACGATACATGGGAAAAAACACTGGTAGTTAACTCGGAGTCTGCGGTGTTGACTCTTGAGCTGGACGCAACTGAGACAGTCACTCCGACGGCAGCACCTACCACTACGCCTACCCCTTTGACTAATAGTGTAACAATACCTACGCCTACGCCGGTGACAAATACCACGAACAATAATGGTGAGTACAATTATGAATTGGACTATTTAACCACTCTTTCAGACCTGCTGGGCAATCTTGTCAATTAGTAAAATGCTGAAAAAATATGGTGCGAAACGTTTTTATACCACAAAATCCATGGTATTTGTGTATAAAGATTTACTTTTTTTTTTGTTATATATATCAAAACCTTTAAAAAACGCGGATTTTAGGGGTTTTTAGGTTGACAAAGAATTGTAAAACATTTATAAAATTTATTGTAGTTATTTCGGAGCGAAAGCTCATGAAAATAAAATTCCAGAGGAGGAAATTATAATGAACAAGACAGAATTAGTAGCAGCTATGGCTAGCAAGGCTAACGTTTCAAAGAAGGATGCTGAGGCATGTGTTAAGGCTTTTACAGAGGTAGTTGCAGAAGAGCTTAAGAAGGGTGAGAAGATCCAGCTCGTAGGCTTTGGTACATTCGAAGTTTCTGAAAGAGCAGCTCGTACAGGTAGAAATCCACAGACAGGCGCTGAAATGAAGATTGCAGCTTCTAAGGCTCCTAAGTTCAAGGCTGGTAAGGCTTTAAAGGATTCTATCAACTAATTTGAATTGAATCATATTTTGAGGCTCGGAGAAGTCCGAGCCTTTTTTAATGAAAAGGTAATATAATGAGATTAGATAAATATCTAAAGGTTTCGAGATTAATAAAGAGAAGAACTGTAGCAAATGAAGCATGTGATGCAGGTAGAGTGTTGGTTAACGACAAGGTGGCAAAGGCATCCTGTGAAGTCAAGGTTGGAGATATTATAGAGATTCAGTTTGGAAATAAGCCTGTAAGAGTAGAAATACTTGATATACAGGATACAACAAAGAAGGAAGAGGCAAAGGAACTTTTCAAATATCTGTAATGGAAGTATAATAATCTCTATGAATAGTAGTAAAACCATCAAACGTAAAAAGAAAAAGGTTCAGACAGGCAGAATATACGTAGCTGTAGTAATGCTGTTTATGGTTATAGTTATGTCTGTTCAGATTTTTTCCCTTTACCAGAAAAACAAGGCGTATGAGGCTACAGAAGAGGCGCTGCGTCAAGAGTTAGAGGTGGAACTGCAAAAGCAGGAAAAATTAGAAGAGTACGAGAGCTATGTTGGCTCTGATGAGTATATAGAAGATGAGGCTTCTAAGAAGCTGGGATTAACATATGACAATTGGATCATTTTCCGAGAAGAAGATTAGGGAGTTTGTTGAAAAACATCATATGCTTACAAAGGGCAACGGGGTTGTGATTGGTCTTTCAGGAGGACCAGACTCTGTTTGTCTTTTTTTTGTATTGCTGAATATGGCAAAGGACTATGACCTTACGCTAAGTGCAGTGCATGTAAATCACTGCATCAGAGGAGATGAGGCAGATGCGGATGAAAGTTTTGTAAGAGAGCTTTGTAGTAGCCACGATATACCACTTACTGTGCTTAAAAAAGATGTTATTGCTCTGGCCAGGACAAATGGAAGACCAGTGGAAGAAGAGGCAAGAATTGTAAGATATGAGGCCTTTGAGGCTGAAGCAAGATTGTTAGAGTCAAAGGGCTGTAAGGACGTAAAAATAGCTATTGCACATAATGCAAATGATAATGCAGAAACCGTGTTGTTTCATATGGCTAGGGGATGCGGGCTGGATGGCTTGTGTGGTATTCCGGCAACAAGAGAAAGAATTATAAGGCCTATACTTATGGTTTCGAAGGCTGATATTGTAGGCTGGTTAAAGGAAAACAATATAAAATATTGTGTTGATAAAACAAATGCCGATACTGCTTATGACAGAAACAGAATAAGACACAATATCATGCCTGAGCTAGAACGGGTGAATTCTGGCGTGTTGGAGCATATGGGTGCCATGACAGATATTTTATCAGAAGCATCAGATTATATAGGGACAGAAGTAAACAGATTACTGGAAGAATGTGGAAAAGATGGCCGCCTGCAGTTGAAGCAGCTAAAGGAGACGCATTCTTTTGTGAGAAAATCTGTAATAAAGGAATATCTATCCAGTTACATGCCTTTTGAGAAGGATGTGTCCTTATCACATATTAATCAAATTGAAGATGTATTATATATGGATGGAGAAAAAAGAGTAAGTCTTCCACATGGAAAATGCGCTATTTTGTCCTATGATACATTGATAGTAACAAACCATGAGGGGATGGAGCCTCAGGGATATGAAAATTGTGTGAAAATGAGGGTTTTTGAAGCGACTACACCTCTTTCCTACCCTGTGGATACCTATACGAAATGGTTTGATTATGATAAAATAACTGAAAATGTTGCGGTGAGAAACCGTAAAGAAAAAGACTATCTGATTATTAATTCGTTGGGTCAAAAAAAATCACTACAGGATTATTTTGTTAATGAAAAAATCCCTAAGTATTTAAGAGACAGCATTCCACTTGTATGCGATGGAGACCATGTAATGTGGGTGATAGGTCATCGTATTAGCGAATACTATAAAGTAACAGATAACACAAAAAAAGTATTAGAGATAATTTACGGAGGAAATATTGATGAGTGAATCAATAAGAGTGCTTTTACCAGAGGATGAACTGGCAAATCGTATATCTGAGCTTGGTGCACAGATTAGCAAGGATTATGAAGGTGAAACCGTGTTTTTAGTTTGTATACTGAAGGGAGCTGCGTTTTTTGCCTGTGAACTTGCAAAGAGAATAACAGTACCAGTAACAATAGATTTTATGGCTACTTCAAGCTATGGCAGCGGCACAGTTTCAACAGGTGAAATC
>JABUSV010000152.1 GCA_021442555.1 Pseudobutyrivibrio sp.
CCATCGGCACTAATCATAATTTGTGCGACTGCACCCATGGGATATACAACAGATGCAGGAGTTAAAGTTGTACCAGCTGGTTGTTTAAAAGATTAGAATAACAGCCTGGCACATTCCTAAAATGGATTGTGTCAGACACGCGGCAATTATGGTGAAATCTCATCTGAGTGGTGGATATAAGGTTGTTTTTGAAGGATCTGCTTTTGCAGGTCCTTTTTTCTTACAAAACTGTAAGATTTCGTAAGATTGGATTCGGGATAAAAAATTTTTTCTCTGCTAAAATACGAAACATAAAGCAAGAAAGGCAGAGAATTAAAATGAAAAAACTATTTAAAATCTTACTGAAAATATTCAAGGCTGTTTTGATTATTATTGCAGTTATGGTAACCCTTGTGGTTGTCCTGGATGCACTTTGGATTTATGTTCCACAGTGGAAGGCATCTTCTAAAATAGAAGCGGTTGCTGATTATGCAAAGCCAGTGAGTGAGATAAATGTCAGAGATGAAGCAAGAATCATTGCAATCGGCGAAGCAAGCCATGGCAACGCTGATTTCCAGACCCTGAAGCTTGAAGTATTAAAGCAGATGGTTGAAAAGAAGGGCGCTAGATGCTTCGCCCTTGAGGCAGATTTTAGTGATGGCATTGTAATAAACAATTATATTCATGGCCTTTCATATGATACTGCAGAAGAAGCTATTGGTGGACTGGTATTCAACATTTATCAGACTGAAGAAGTGCTTGAAATGATAGAGTGGATGAGAGCCTACAATGACGGAGTTGAGCCTGATGAGCAGTTATCTTTTTACGGATTTGACATGCAAAATACCTATAATGGCACAATTTTATTAGCTGATTTTTGCAAAGCAAATGAAATCGCTGCTTCAGATGACATAGTAGCCGATATTGAAAGTATAAATAAGCAGCTTGTTGAAAGATCAGAGGAATTGAAAGATGTTGCGAACTATGATCTTATGGTAAGAGAAACTGAGATTATTAAGCAAAATATTGTACATTTTGATAATTATAATCCAGATGATTATATAGGCTCAAATAATTCCAGAGATTCATATATGGCAGAAAATGTTGCCTGGATATCAGATTACGAGAAATCTCTTGGTCATGATGTGATTGTAATTGCTGGTCACAATGGTCATGTTCAGAAAAAGGCTCAATTCTATGATTCCATGGGTAGCCATTTGGCTGAAAAATATGGAAAAGAATATTTTGTAATTTCAACTGACTATTATCATACTAAGTGCAACATAAATATCGCGGGACCAGATAACAGCCGTGGGGAGTATCACTTCTGCTCAGCAGATCCGCTTGCGAAGCAGGCAAAGTACTTTGAAGGTTCCTACTACCTCAACTTCGATGAAGTGGAAGAAGGCAGTGAAGTGGCTGAAATTATAAGCAGCCCAATGACCATGGGTTCTCTGGGTGAGGGCTATTCTTTCATGATGAAGATTGTGCCAACAACCAACAGAGTTAAGTTTATCCCGGAAGAATTGGGCGATGCCATGATATTTGTGTATGATGCCAAGCCATTTACACTATTATCTAAATAAAGAGCATGTTCAAGAGTGAGTTTTTTATCAGATGGAAAGATAGTTGGTGAATACAAAAAAAGATAAAGAAGTTTCAGAGGAGGTTAAATCCATAGCCAATAGTAATGGGCGTAATAATGATGTTATGCAGTATTTCTAATCCTAGGTTTGGCCCATTTTTGGAATGCTGACAGCAGTTGCAGTTAAGGTATTTTTAAATTATAAGAAAACGCATGATAAGGGAAAAATGACAATAACTAATAGTCTCTTTATCCGGGATTTTTGTGGTATATTATTTATATAACTTATGTCACATAAACTGGAGGAGGAGTATTATGTCATTTATTGGAAGAGAAATCGAGGATTTCAAGGTTCAGGCTTTTTACAATCATGAATTCATTGAGGTAAAAAAGGATGATTTGTTAGGAAAATGGGCGCTTGTTTTTTTCTATCCCGCAGATTTTACCTTTGTATGTCCTACCGAGTTAGAGGATTTGCAGAACAATTATGAGAGATTTAAAAACTGTGGATGTGAAGTGTATGCAGTTTCATGCGACACTCATTTTGTGCATAAAGCATGGGCGGATGCCTCTGAACGCATTAGAAAGATACAATATCCTATGTTAGGTGATCCTACAGGCGCACTTGCCAGAAGCTTTGATGTAATGATTGAAGAAGATGGAATGGCTGAACGCGCAGATTTTATAATCAATCCAAAGGGCCAGATTAAAGCTTATGAAGTGTTGTCAGGAAGTGTTGGAAGAAATGCAGAGGAATTGATTAGAAGACTTGAGGCCTGTCAGTTTGCAGAGGAACATGGTAATGAGGTGTGCCCTGCAAACTGGAAGCCAGGTGAAGATACATTAAAGCCAAGCTTTGACCTCGTAGGACTGTTATGAGTTTTTAATAAGCTCGTATACTTCCTTCATTGTTTTATCCCCAAGGGAACGTGTAGTATTATTGATAATCAAAAGAGGAACACGCTCTATCTTTTCAGCAGCAACAAAATCAGGATACAGTCTGGCATCAATGGATGCCACGTGAATTCGTGGATTAATCAGGGCCATATGCTGGCACACAGCTACAAGATTTGCGCAGTGATGACAGCCTAAGGAAACACAGATCTGAACAGATACATCTTTGTTGATTTTTTCTATTTTTTGCTTTAGCTTCAGATCAACTTCCTGACCTGGACCGGCACAGTTATAAATAGCCAGTGTGAAGGCGTTGATTTCCTGCCCGCCTGGTATTCCATGAAAAGAGATGGATTGATATGTGTTTTTATATCGTAAAAGCGTTGCTGGAAGAAACTGACTGTCAATGAGTTCCTCAGCGAGATTGTTCTCGCCAGGACTATAGAATTCGCAGGTGAGCATGTCAGATAATGAACAAAAATGATTGAGAAAACCTGCTAATTCAATACTTGTGGGTTCGGCGGAGTCCACAATGGCGCAAAGTACTACTGGCGCTGTAAGCTTTTGCAGTACCCCTTTGAGATTGTTGGCCAAATCATCGTCAATAAGTGAACTTACCATTGGAAATACATCATTTGAATACATAATTATTACCTCCTCTGGGTATATTTTATAATATATAAGTCAAAAAGGCTAATTGTTTGACAAATTTTAGCAACACCTATTGATTTAAAGTATATCTCAGTTTAAAATCTAATTACCATATATGGTAAAATTATGGTAAGTAAAAAAGGAGGAGATAATTAATAATGGAAAAGAAGGAGTATGGGTTTCAGAACATGAATGGCATGTCAGAGAATGAGGATAAAACCTGTGGTCTCAATGACATGAATTGTCTTGGAGAAGACGAAAAGAAGAATTACGACCTTAACAACATGAATGCAGCTACAAAGAAAGATGATAAGTCTTGTTCTATTACTGACATGAATTGTGAAGGTTAGTTACGATTACAACTGAAAAACATAAAACAAGCGGTAGAACTTTGGTTCTATCGCTTGTTTTTTTGAAGAATTTCATGATTTCATAAAATAATTAATGATAAACATTAAAAAAGTGTTGACAAACATAAATAACTGGATTACTATGTACATGTCGACAAACATAAAACATTAAACGATAAACATTAAATAACATTAAGGTCACGGCATAATAATGTGACAGAAAAGGAGAAATCATGAACAACAAAGAAATCAAGCTACAACAGGTAAAAAAGAACTGCACTATTATCAAAACTATCATATCTATCCTCATGGCAATTCTCATTGCAAGTGTGATTGCAGTGTTAGCAGCAATTACATTTATTGCTTTTAAGGGAGATGAATTCAATGCATTAATGATTAATGAAGGCTCAGGGTATGTATCAATTGAAGAACGCGATCTTGGACTTATCTCATGGGCAGTGGACATGGATAAGCTTATTGAATCAGGTGACTATGTAACTTCATTCAATGTTGCCATGTTTGTTGCTATAGGACACATAGTGATTGTACTTGCCATCCTTTATATTTTTAGAAAGATTTTTTTAGAATTGGAAAGGAGCGAAAGCCCTTTTTCCCATGATATACTCAAGAAACTTAACATTTTATTTATCTTAATCTCGATAGCATGTCTTGTGTCACAGGGTGTTGGTTATGGTGTCATGGCGTGGTTTATTACCAGATTAATCTATTGCATACTCGATTATGGCTGCGTAATTCAGACTGAGATTGATGAGACATTATAGGAGGCAGTTATTATGGGAAAAATAGTATTACGACTGGATCGTGTAATGGCTGACAGAAAAATGTCTCTTAATGAATTATCAGAAAAAGTTGGAGTATCAAATGTAAACCTGTCCAAAATAAAGACAGGCAAGATAAGCGCAGTTAGATTTTCAACTTTAGAAGCCATATGTGATGCCTTGAACTGCCAGCCAGGCGATATATTAGAATATGATCCTAATGCTCAATCTGACGATGATGAGCAAAAGACTGCTGACGAATAATCGGTAAGGAGACTTATACTTGGCGGTGTGTTATCTTGTCGAACAGTTTTTTTACAGAATGTTGCAGAAAAGCTCTCTTGGCTTTAATGCGTACTACATGTTCACAATATTCATACCGCTCTGTTCTCATCCAGCTTGGCTGATAATTTACTCTGGCGTATGTGATATATTCCATTGGCATCATAGTAAGTACCTCCTGATAAGTGTTGATTTATTATTAATATCCTTCTATGCCTTCATTTTATCAGTTTGATGTTACAAGACTATGGGCTGTTATTCACAAAAAGACTTATAATTTTGTGCTGACATCACAAAAATATGATATATTAAGTATCAGGAGGTGCTTAATATGGGTTATACAGTTGAGGATTTGCTTATTGTTGCCAGAGACAGATATCAGATGAAATTGGTAGCAGGTACTAATGGTTGGGCCAACTCTATTAGCTGGATGCTTATGGTAGAGGATACCACCATATGCAGGAATTTTAATGGCAAAGAGCTGGCAGTAACCACAGGGTTGGGGTTTTCTACTGAGGAAAGTCTACTGGAACTGGTGGAAATCCTGGATAACAAGCATGCATCTGGTTTAATCATTAACACAGGATACTATATAAAGGACATACCGCAGTCTGTTATAGATTATTGTAATAGCAGAGACCTCCCTCTAATTACTTCTCCTTGGGATATAGTAATGAGTGACATGATAAAAGATATGACTGTGCGTATATTTTTACAGTCACAGACTGATGAGCAGATATCAGGATGTTTCATGCGAGCTATTGAAAATCCCAGTCAGCAGGAGTTGTACAGGGAAAATCTTTCAGCAGATTTTGACGTGGATGGTCAATTCCAGGTAGTAATGTTTTCTACTGATGATTTGGATTCAATGGATTCCTTAGAGCGAAGACGTATTGGCTACAGGCTTCAGATATATTTGGAAAATATCTCTCATAATGCTCACTTTTTTTATTACAATGGGGCTTTTTTGCTGATATTTAATGAGGTGTCAAGAGAAGATACCAGTGAGATTATAGAAGGATTCCTAACCAGAGTAAAGCATCGTATGCCTGACAAAAACATATATGTTGGTGTAGGAACCAAGATAAAGGATGCTTATAATATAAGATTATCCTATAACAGAGCGTCTTATGCGTTGACATATGCAAAAAGAGAACAGCAGGCTATTTCATATTTTGATGATATGGGGTTGTATAGGCTTATATATACTTCAAATGATGATGAGGTCCTGTATGAAATGGGAGAAAATGCCATCGCTCCTGTTTTGGAGCATGACGCTAAACATTCCATGAATCTGGAGGAGACACTATTTAATTATCTAAAGTATGATGGCAGTATCTCCAAGGTGTCTTCGGTTATGTACATACACAAGAATACCATAGCTTATCGCATGAATAAAATAAGAGAGCTGTTAGGTACTGATATAGATAGCATGCAGGAAAAGACAAATCTATATATTGCATGTCTCATTCATAGAGGAAGGGCATAGAATTTAAATATATTTTTTAATGAAACAGAGCTTGTTATAAGGTATACTTATAGCAAGCTCTAATTTTTGTGTATTAGACGAGCGCAAATGCAGATGACTATAATATAGCCATCTAGACAACCTACATAGCAAATAAGCATGAGGAAGGATTAATCCAATGGCACAAATTGAAATAAGTAATTTATCAAAGAAATTTGATGATGCTTTGGTTCTCAAGGATATCAATCTAAGTATTGAACAAGGAGAGATTTTTGGCATTATCGGTATGAGTGGTGCTGGTAAAAGTACACTGGTACGATGCCTTAATTATCTTGAGAAGCCAACAAGTGGAGAGGTGATTGTAGAGGGGGAGGCATTATCAGATCTTAGCGAGCAGGCACTTAGAGATAAGCGAAAAAGCATAGCTATGATTTTTCAGCATTTCAATCTTTTGATGCAAAAGAACGTACTTGATAATGTGGCATTCCCATTGATTATTCAGGGACATAACAAAAAGGACGCCAGACAAAAGGCCAGAGAATATCTAAAAGAGGTAGGCCTTGCGGATAAGGAAAAAGCTTATCCGTCCAAATTATCAGGGGGACAGAAGCAAAGAGTTGCAATCGCAAGAGCGCTTGCTTCCAATCCACATATATTGTTATGTGATGAGGCAACCAGTGCTTTAGATCCTCAGACCACAGCTTCCATTTTGGAGTTATTGAAGCAGATTAATCAGAAGTATCATATAACCATTGTACTTATCACCCATCAAATGGAAGTGATACAAAAAATATGTGACAGAGTTGCCATTATAGAAAAAGGTAACTTGGAGGAAATTGGAACAGTAACAGATATTTTCACAGCACCAAAGTCGGCAGCGGGCAGAAGACTGATTATAAACAAGGGCGAAGCAGAAGAAATCAAAGAACTGGCAGAGGAGAGTAAACTTAGAATAGTATTTGAGACTAACTCAACCTATGAACCTGTCATAGCAAATATGATTTTATATCTAAAGGAACCTGTAAACATCCTTTATGCAAATACCAAAGATGTTAACGGTACGGCAAAGGGTGAGATGATATTAGGTGTTACAAACAGCCAAAAGAGCATTGTAACCCAATATTTACAGGAAAGAAATCTGACTGTTAGCGAGGTGACTGAGGATGTGGGATAATTCAACGATACAAATGATAGAGGTTGGTGTTTTAGAGACACTGTATATGACCTGCATGTCAACATTTTTTGGTTATGTGCTGGGACTTCCATTTGGAATAATTCTTGCTGTTACTGATAAAAATGGAATATGTCCAAACCGCATCGTTTACAGGATTTTGGACGTAGTGGCAAATATATTAAGAAGTATTCCGTTTTTGATTCTTTTGATTTTGCTTATACCTTTTACAAGAGCAATAGTAGGTCAAAGCTATGGCTCATCAGCTACTGTGGTTCCACTTGTTATAGCGGCAGCTCCATTTATAGCAAGGATGATAGAGAGCTCTCTTAAAGAGGTGGATGCTGGGGTTATAGAGGCTGCAAAAAGTATGGGAGCAGGACCTTTTACAATCATTACCAAGGTTCTATTGGTAGAGGCCAGAACATCAATAGCTGTGGGTGTTACTATAGCCATTGGAACTATCTTAGGCTATTCGGCCATGGCAGGAACTGTAGGCGGCGGAGGTTTGGGAGACATAGCTGTTCGCTACGGATATTACAGATACGAAGAGGATATAATGATAGTAACAGTTGTACTATTGGTACTTTTAGTACAGGTGTTCCAGTTTGTAGGAATGAAATTTGCAAATGCAATTAATCACAAATAGAAAGAGGAGGATGTAAAAATGAAACAGAATTTATTGGCAAAGAAAGTTATAGGTGTAGCATTGGCAGGTGCTCTTGCAGTGTCTGCATTTACAGGCTGTGGTGTAAAGGAAGAGGCAACAGCCTCTAATGTTATCAAGATTGCAGCATCACCAACACCACACGCTGAGATTCTAGAGCAGGTTAAGCCACTTTTAGCAGAAAAAGGATATGATTTACAGGTTACAGTATTCGAGGACTATGTTATTCCAAATGAGGTGGTAGAAAGCGGTGAGTTTGATGCAAACTATTTCCAGCATGTTCCTTATCTTGATTCCTTCAATGAGGAGAAGGGCACTCATCTTGTAGATGCAGGTCAGATTCACTATGAGCCATTTGGAATCTATGCAGGAACAAAGACAGACCTTGCAGAGCTTGCTGATGGTGACATCATTGCTGTTCCAAACGACACAACCAATGAAGCAAGAGCACTTCTTTTGTTACAGGATAATGGAATCATTAAGCTTGCAGACGGTGTTGGTCTTACAGCAACAGTTAAGGATATTGTAGAAAACCCATATAACATCGAGTTAAAGGAATTAGAGGCTGCTCAGATTGCAAGAGTTGTACCAGAGGTATCATATGTGGTATTAAACGGTAATTATGCTATCGAGGCAGGTTATATCGTAAGCAAGGATGCACTTGCATATGAGAAATCAAATTCTACAGCAGCCAAGACATATGTAAACATCATAGCTGTAAAGGAAGGCAATGAGAACAACGAAGGAATAAAGGCTTTGGTTGAGATTCTAAAGTCTGATGACATCAAGAAATATATCAACGAAAAGTACGAAGGTGCTGTTATTCCTTTTGAGTAAAAGGTGATTAAATGACACTAACACAATTGCGATATGCGGTAGCAATAGCAGATACAAAGTCCATGAATAAAGCTGCAAATGAGCTCTTTGTGTCTCAGCCTGCTTTATCTGGCGCCATTAAGGAACTGGAGGAGGAATTAGCTACCCAGATATTTATCCGATACAACAAGGGAATTATAGTTACCACTGAAGGTGAAGAATTCCTACAGTACGCAAGGCAGATGGTGGAACTTGGCAATCTTGTTGAAGAAAGATTTGTTAACAAGGATATTTCCAAGAAAAAGTTTTCAGTATCCATGCAGCACTACTCATTTGCGGTTGAAGCCTTTATAGAATTAGCCAAAAGCTTTGAGGTGGGTGAATATGAATTGGCAGTTCATGAGACCAAGACTCACGAGGTTATCAGTAACGTAAAAACCTATCGCAGTGAGCTGGGCGTTATATATATCAACGATTTTAATGAAAAAGCCATCAGAAAAATACTAGACGAGAATGACCTGGAGTTTATTCCATTATATGACTGCGGAATCTCGGTATTCTTAAGCAAGAGCCACCCTCTGGCCAAGCAGGATATAATAGCAATACAGGATTTGTTTGATTACCCATGCTTATCCTTTGAACAAGGCGACAAGAACTCGTTTTACTTTGCAGAAGAAGTACTCAGCACCTTGCCTTACAAACAAATCATCAAGGCAGATGACAGAGCTACTATGCTTAATCTTATGACGGGCCTTAACGGATACACTCTTTGCAGTGGCATCATATGCCAGGAACTAAACGGAGGTATATACACCGCAATACCTCTTGATACCAACGACATTATGACTATAGGCTACATCAAACGTAAAGGAATGCCACTAAGCCTTCTTGGCGAAAAATACATAGAAATCCTAAAGGAATACAAAGTTGACGACTAACAAAAGGTCTTGCTGAACCCTCTGGCTTCAGCAAGATCTTTTACTTTTACTACGACGGCTTATCCCCATCCGTTACCATTTATACTGCGTCCAAAGCCCCTCCTCGGGCCGCTACCCTCTTGCAGCAAGCTTTTTCGACTGGTGCTTAGTGTTACTTAGGTTGTAAAAGCAGCTAGTCTCTTGTGTACTTTAACCGCTGAACACCCAATGAGATTGTACGGCTTATACGCACTGGTTTACCTATATAGCTATCAGTGTTTCAAGGGTCTCTAGTGCTCATCATCTCGGTCTTGGATTGCTAAGAG
>JABUSV010000101.1 GCA_021442555.1 Pseudobutyrivibrio sp.
GCCCCTCAGCTGAGGGGCTTTTTACATTTGTTTCAATATATAGTTCTTAACCCCCTCAAGAGTACTCTTTTCCCACTCTTTGTCAGCTTCACGCTGGGCCAAAGGACAGATTATAAAGAAATCCAGTCCCTCTCCTTCTACTCGTCCCGAACGCTTTGGATTGGCAAAGTGTTCCCTCCACTTTTCTTCAGAGGCATTTTCAAACTCCGCTCTGTTAAGATATATCTGCTGTCTCTTGGTAGCTGCGATAAACATCTTAGCCGCCAAAGGTGCCAAAAGCTCATATTCATCTTGAGGAACATTCGTAAATATATCAGGCAACTTACCAGTTATTACATGCTCTTTTTTTCTGTCAATCTCAATTCCCATAGCATCAAAGCTGTAGCTGTTCTCAGTAAAGCATAGCTTTAACAATATCCCGGATTCTGTGTTGTACTGAGCTCTTTGGTAATCCGTATCAAAGATAAAGTTGCCCAGGGAATAAAAGATAGCTTTTTCGCCTACCAATTCATAATTCATAGGAACATGAGGATGATGACACACTATAATATCAGCTCCCATCTCCAAAAAAGAAAGATATCTGTCTCTGGTATATGGACTAGGCAAAGCTGTAAATTCCTCCCCACCATGGGAAATAATCACGCACCATCTGCACTTTTTCTTTATTTCATCAATGTTTTTTTGAATAGTATCAAAATCCTGCCAGTTAAGACATCCTGCTTTTTGAGGGCCTGCCGGTTTGCATCCTCTTTGATATCCTACTGAAAAAATACCTATTCCTCCAGCTTCATCCAGTATTACAGGTCGAGATGCCTCATCAAGATTCATACCAGCACCCACGGTTATCACGCCTGCTTTTTGAGCTTCTTTAAGAGTACATGCTATGCCATCTTCTCCTGCATCCATAATATGATTATTACATATATTCCATATATCCGACTTCATGTTGGATAATACTCTTATTGCTTCAGGATTCATGGTGTGCATAAGTTGCTGCACCCCTTCTGTCGTGGTGTTTGCAGGCTGAGCTACCAATGGACCTTCCACGTTAGCAACAACATGGTCAGCGGTATGCAAGAACTTAAGAACCTCTTCTGATATAAGTTCCTCGTCAGCCCATTGGCCATCCATATATCTGTCAAAGCCTATATCTCCTGTAAAAGCTATTACTGAAGTATTTTTTGCCATATTAAAGGTCTGTCCTTTCTCTATGAACTATTTTTCTATAAGCGAAAACTCTTTGAAATCGCAGCGACTGTTACCTTCATAGGTAAAATACAAAGGTTTAATACCTACTGGCAGACTGATATCATCATGTCCTTTAATCCAATCATCGCTTGGATATATATCAATAGTAGCAAGTATTGGCCCATCAAGTTCTGTTCTGACTCTGAGCTTGCCATTTCCATATGCTCTATATATCACAGTTAACCAGTTTTCATGACCAAAATTAAAATATTTAAATCCAGCCACCGAGCCATCCTGCATATCGGCGATATACTGATCTGGATTATCCTCTCTGTCTACTCCCGATTGAGTAAAATAAGGATATCCCTCCATATCATCATGATTTGAATCCACGTAAGGGAATGTACCCTTTTTGCCCCACAGATTGCAGGCAATTCTGGCTTCGTATGTACCAGTTCCTGACAGCGGGCCACCATTAAGTCCACAGCTTGTAATCTCAACCTGTTGGATTCGTCCGTTGGAATCTATATCTATAGGCTCTGCACAGGCCTGTCTGCAGCACTTGGACTGATTAGTCTGTCTGTGATAAAAAACGTACCATTGGCCCTTAATCTCCACCAACCCACCGTGGGTATTCCCTGTAAAATTGCGAGCCTTGCTGGCATCGATTCCCGCAAGCCCAATATCTCCTATGGATACTATGGTGCCTCCAAAGCTAAAAGGTCCTGTTGGAGTATCTGAAGTGGCATAGCACAGCTCATGACTGAGTATCGATGAATATACAAAATAATATATCCCATTAATCTTTCTTACTGAGCTTGCTTCAAAAAAACTGTGGCCATCAAATTCTGAGCCTGGTTCTGTAATCACTATACCTGGTACTGTAGGACTTTGCTGACCTGTGATGGTAAGCATATCCGACTCTAATTCTACAACAAAACCCGAGTCCATATTATTACCACGCATAAGCATTCCTGTTCGCATCAGTCCCTTGTCAGGAGAAAACCCTACATACAGATATATGCGACCATCATCGTCCACAAATATTCCTGGATCAAAGCCATAGGCATCACCTGATTTTTTGCCATATACTGTTCCATCAGGATATTTTACCTGCCCATAGAATTCAAATGGGCCTTCTGGCTTGTCTGCCACAGCAACAGATATGGTATTTTCTGTATGAAGCTGATAATAGAGATAATATCTGTCATCTGGGCCCTGACATACATCAGGTGCAAAAAGATGCTGGTCATCTTTTTTGTAATCTATATCAGAAGATGCCTTATATATTACACCTTCATATCTCCAGTCTCCCAAATCATCCACTGGTGCAGACCAGCACACATAATCATTCATACAAAACTGGTCCCCTGCGAATCTGTCATGGGAACCGTATATATATAGTCTGTCGTTAAAAACATAAGGTTCTGCATCAGGCACATACTCAAAGGATGGCAGATATGGATTAAAAGCTTGTTTTTTCATAATGTTCCCCCAGTTATCAGCTATGCTTTTGGATATTCGTTACACAATAATCTGTATGGTTCTTCATCCTCCTCAATGTCAGGAAATCTTCCAACAGGCGGATTGAATCTGTTATCAGTATTATCGTCATTACATTGGCTTACTTCGCCCAAAAGCACAGGACCGCTACCTTCCTCTACTGTGAAATCATGGTATAAATATTGCTGAATATGAATACTTTCTCCAGGAGTAAGCCTGATCTGTGTACCTGCAGGTACTACATATGTGCGTCCATCTGTGTGTACAGTGACATCACTGTCATAGTCTATCTCTTCATTTGGCAGTGAATTATACACCCTAATCAGCACATTTCCTCCACCTCGATTGATTATATCCTCAGTCTTATACCAGTGAAAGTGATTAGGTGCATACTGACCTTCCTTTAGATATAACAGCTTTTCTGCATATACCTTGGGATACTTGTCCGCCATAGCCCTGTTACCATTTCTAATAGTGATAAGCGAAAAACCAAATTTATCAAAGTCACCCATTCCGTAGTCTGTAATATCCCACCCCAGCATACAGTCTCTGACTTCATCATATTCATGGCCTATGGTCTTCCACTGTTCTGGTGTAAAATTGCAAAATGGTGGTAAATAGCAATGATGCTTTTCACACATCTGCTCCAGTTCTTTAAGTGCTTTGTTAATCTGTGAACGCTTCATAAAAATCCCCCTTTAGCTCCCCAGTCTGTATTCAAAATCATTATAACCAAAGGATTTGATTAAAGAAATCTCTCCATCCTTGTCTAATAAATAAATAGATGGTAAAGGCATACCATTAAACGTGTTATTCTTGCACATGGAATATATAGCCATGTCTCCAAACACCAGCATTGAACCTTCAATCAGTGGTTCATCAAAGCTGTAGCTGCCAATCACATCACCACTTAGGCAGCTTGGTCCTCCAAGAAGATAGGTATATTTCTTTTCACCCTCATCAGCTGAGTTCATAAGTGGAGGTCTGTATGGCATCTCTATGACATCCGGTGTGTGGCATGCTGCCGACATGTCCAAAATACCTATATTTATATTCTTCTTGTTTACTACATCCAACACAGAGGTAATAAGATACCCGGCATTAAGAGCAATAGCTTCTCCCGGCTCCAAATATACTTCAATGTCATATTGTTCTTTTACCCTGGCTATACATTGCTTTAGAAGATCTATATCATAATCATCTCTTGTAATATGATGACCTCCACCCATGTTCAGCCACTTCATCTTAGGCAGATACTGCCCAAAATCAACTAAGAATGCATCTAATGTTTTAGCCAAATCATCTGAGTTCTGCTCACACAGAGTGTGAAAATGAAGTCCATCCAACATGGCGATGGATTCCTCATCCATATCTTTTTGCCATTCATAATAAGTAGTACCCAGCCGACTTTTTTCAGAGCAAGGATCGTATATTTCATGATCCTCCTGGGTCGAAAATTCTGGATTGATTCTAAGCCCTATACTCTTGCCAGTTTTTTTCGCCTCAGGTCCGAACTTTTTTAGCTGGGCTGGTGAGTTAAAAACTATGTGGTCTGCATATTGTAGCAGCTCTTCAAATTCATTATTCTTGTACGCTCCGCAAAATACATGTACTTCCTTACCCGGCATCCTGGTAGCACCAAGTCTTGCCTCATACAATCCACTGGCTTCTGTTCCTGCCAGATATTCAGAAATAACCGGGTACATATCATAATTTGAAAATGCTTTTTGAGCCAATAATATCTTGCAGCCAGACTCATCCTCAACTCTTTTTAAAACCTCAAGATTAGCAATAAGCCTTGCTTCGTCTATGACGTAGCAAGGCGTATTTAATCCATACAGCTTATTTAGTTTGTTATTATCTAATCCTCTAAACTGTGGTGTATTCATAATTAATCAACCAATACCGGGTTAGTCTCTATACTTCTAGGAAGACCGTACTTATCCAATGCGTCAAGGAACGGATCTGGATTAAGTTCCTCCACGGTGTATACTCCAGCCTGATTCCACTGACCTGTAAGCATCATCATGGCTCCACACATGGCAGGTACTCCTGTTGTGTAGCTAATAGCCTGTGAGCCCACTTCCTTATAGCACTCTTCGTGATCACAGACATTATAGATGTACCATTTCTTGTCCTGTCCATCCTTTTTGCCTGTAAAAATACAACCAATATTTGTCTTACCCTTGGTTCTTGGACCAAGACTTGCAGGATCTGGAAGCAAAGCCTTAAGAAACTGAATAGGAACGATTTCCTGCCCCTCAAATTTGATTGGAGTGGTAGATAACATACCAACATCTTCAAGACATCTCATATGATCCAAATAGCTCTGTCCAAAAGTCATAAAGAATCTGATTCTTTGAACCTCACTGATATTCTTAGCAATTGACTCGATTTCTTCGTGATGAAGAAGATACATATCCTTTTGACCAACCTGATCGAAGTTGTATTCTCTCTTGATTGCCATAGGTGGAATCTCTACCCAGTGACCATCCTCCCAGTAGCTGCCTGGTGCTGATACTTCTCTAAGGTTAATCTCAGGATTAAAGTTGGTAGCAAAGGCATAGCCATGATCTCCACCATTACAGTCCAAAATATCGATTGTATCAATTGTATCGAACTCATGCTTCTTTGCGTATGCACAGTAAGCCTGTGTAACACCTGGATCAAATCCACATCCAAGAAGAGCCATGAGACCTGCCTCTTTGAATTTTTCCTGATATGCCCATTGCCATGAATAATCAAAATATGCTGAAAATCCTAGGTCTTTGCATCTCTTTTCATATATTGCTCTCCACTGAGGATCATCTGTATTCTCTGGCTCATAGTTGGCTGTATCCATGTAATTTACTCCACAGATAAGACATGCATCCATGATAGTAAGATCCTGATATGGAAGCGCAATATTCATAACAAGCTCAGGCTTGTAGTCTTTTATAAGAGCCACGAGCTCATCTACGTTATCTGCATCAACCTGTGCAGTTGTAATCTTTGTTGTAGTCTTGGGTGCAAGCTTTGCAGCCAAATCATCACACTTGGATTTTGTTCTTGAAGCAATGCAGATTTCTGTAAAAACATCACTTGCCTGACAACACTTTGATATAGCAACTGATGCCACACCACCACATCCGATTATTAATACTCTACTCATTAATTTTCTCCTCCCCGAGGGCTAATAATAATTCTCTAACAGTCTTACATGCTAACGCTGTAGATGCGCCAGATGTATCAAGATTAGGGGCCAACTCATTAATATCAAAACCAACCACGTTAGCCTTGGCGACAGTAAGAATGGCATCTAACAGCTGTTTAAAATCCACTCCGCCAGCTTCTGGAGTTCCTGTTCCACAAAAATAAGCAGGATCAAGACAATCCATATCGATGGTAAAATATACAGGTGTGTTATCCCCAGATAATCTGTCTATAAGCTCTTTTAGTCCATCAAAGTTAAACTTGTGCATATCAGTGTGTTCTTTTGCAAACTCGAACTCGGCTTTCTCGCCGCTTCTGATACAAAACTGATGGATATGTCCATCTTTTAATATATCGTGACATCTTCTGATAACACAGGCGTGAGACAGCTTTGCGCCAAGATAATCATCTCTTAAATCAGCATGGGCATCAAACTGAATCACATGCAAATCAGTATATTTTTTTGCGACAGCCCTTACTGAACCCAGGGTAACCAAGTGCTCTCCACCTATTAAAAATGGCTTTTTGCCATCGTCTAGAATAATCTGAACTCGTTCTTCAATATCTGCCAGTGCAGATTCTGCACTTCCAAAACACAGTTCTATGTCTCCACTGTCATATATGCTGTAGTCCTCAAGATCCTTATCCTGGTATGGGCTGTAGGTCTCGATACCAAAGCTCTCATGCCTAATGGCAGCTGAACCAAATCTTGCACCTGGCCTAAAGCTAGTAGTGGAATCAAATGGAGCTCCAAAAATAACTATATCTGCATCTTCATATTCTGCGTCACAGCCAATGAAATTTTCTATGTTCTTTTCTAGCATGACTCTTCCTCCTCAAGCATATCCTCAACATACTTTGGAAGCATAAATGCACCTTTGTGAAGGTTGGTAGTATAATACCAGGTCTTAATGCCTCTGGCATTCCATCTGTCAGCATCAAGATCCTTCATTGGATGATATTTTTTGCTGGCAAATCCAAAAAGCCAGTACCCTGATGAACAGGTAGGTATATGGGCCTGAAACACTCTGCTTATAGGGAAGCTGTGACTGGCCTTTCTGTGCATTGCCCTGCAGGTCTCCTCATCCTCATCATAGAATGGAGAACCATGCTGATATACCAATATACCGTCCTCTTTGAGAGCCTTGTAGCAATTACCATAGAACTCCTTGGTAAACAGTCCTGCTGTATGCCCCAATGGATCAATGGCGTCATTAATAATCAAATCATATTCTGACTGCTTTGTTCGCAAAAACCTAAGGCCATCACGGTTAAACACCTTAACACGTGGGTCCTCAAGACCTCTTGCATTGTCTGGGAAATATTCTCTGCAAGCTTCCACAAATACAGGATCTGGCTCGACTACATCGATTTCCTTTATTTCTTCATAGTGTGATAATTCTCTGGCTACGCCGCCATCGCCACCACCAATAACAAGAACCTTCTCCACATGTGGATGTACTGCCATAGGCACGTGAACTATCATCTCGTCATAGGTAAACTCATCCTTCTCCGAAAATACTATGCTGCCATCGGAACTGATAAATCTTCCAAATTCCTGGGAATCAAATACATCTATTCTCTGAAAGTCCGTCTGCTGGCCAAATAATTGTCTGTCTACCTTAACGGCTACTTTTACATTACTGGTGTGGTAATCTGAAAACCACAGCTGCATGGATGTATCTACCATGGCTACACTCCTTTAGTAAATTATAGTTTGAGAACGTTTAATCTGTTCATCTCAGGGTCCTCTGTACCCTGCATAGAACAACCTTTCTCGCGGGCGTATAAAATATAATCTATAATCTCATCTGTAATAATCTCCCCTGGCGCAAGGATAGGAATACCAGGTGGATAGCACATCACAAACTCTGTACAGATTCTGCCCACTGTTTCTTTCATCGGAACAGATTCCTTGGCTCCATAGAAGGCTCCTTGTGGAGATATACATACTCGAGGTGCGATGTACTCTGCACTCATCAGCTCCTTAGGGTCCTTTGCATAGAGTCTCTTGATATCTGCAAGAGCACCAACCAGACGCTCGATATCCTGTATTCTGTCTCCGATGGAAATATAGGCCAATATATTGGAAAGATCTCCAAACTCTATCTGAATATCATATTCATCACGCAAGAGATCATATACCTCTATGCCTGCAAGACCTATGTCTCTGGTATATATAGAAAGCTTGGTAACATCAAAATCATATACGCTGCTTCCGTTGGTCATCTCACGGCCGTACGCATAATAGCCTCCGATTGCATTAATCTCTGCCCTGGCGTATTCTGCCATATCAATAACCTTGTTAAAGGAATCCTTACCCCTAAGAGCCAGGTTTCGTCTTGAGATATCCAGAGAAGACAGTAATAAATATGACGCAGAGGTTGTCTGAGTCAGGTTGATAATCTGGCTGACATACTCCCAGTTGACTGTTTTGTTGGTCAACAGCATCGAGCTTTGAGTCAGAGAACCTCCGGACTTGTGCATGGATACAGAAGCCATATCTGCCCCTGCTGCCATGGCATTAACAGGAAGGTTTTCTCCAAAATAAAGGTGCGTTCCATGGGCCTCATCTGCCAACACCTTCATCCCATAGGAATGAGCCAGATCAACTATCCCCTTAAGGTCTGAAGCAATACCGTAGTAGGTAGGATTGTTAACCAGCACGCACTTGGCATCTGGGTTGTCTTCAATAGCTGACTTCACCTCTTCCAAGGTCATTCCAAGAGATATTCCAAGCTTGTGATCAACCTCTGGATTAACATATATAGGAATAGCACCGTTTAGAACCAGTGCGTTAATAACACTCTTATGAACGTTACGTGGAAGGATAATCTTGTCTCCCGCCTTGGTGGTAGACCATACCATGGCCTGTACTGCTGATGTGGTACCTCCCACCATGAAAAATGCGTGATCTGCTCCAAATGCTTCTGCCGCCAGTGCTTCTGCTTCCTTGATAACAGACACTGGATGACACAGATTATCAAGAGGCTTCATGGAATTGACATCAAGGTTCACACACTGCTCCCCCAGGAGTGCCTTTAGTTCTGGGTTGCCCCTGCCACGCTTGTGTCCTGGAACATCAAAAGGCACAACCCTCATTTTTCTAAATCTTTCCAAAGCCTCATGTATTGGGGCCTTATTCTGGTTCATTTTTTCCATGTATCTCTCCTGAAGCAGGGAATCAGAGTCAATATAAAAAAGCCTGCAACACATACGTATCACAGGCTTGTAACCATAATCAACCCAAAGGTCAATACCTATAGGTAATGAGTTAGTTTGTCAGAGTCTATATAGCAATTAATACTTTTACTACTCTTATTGACAGCACACAAGCGGTACGTATGAATCAATAAGGCAACAAATGTCACCGTCGGCGGTCGACCCGGCTGTCCGTATGGCCTTGACTCAGTCACTAAAAATTCTGTGACTCAAGTGGTCGAAAATTGCTCTGAAAAGACCCCGATAAATCTCATATCTTTTCAAGTATTTCGATGCTATCATGATACTGCCATAAAGTCAATACTTATGCTTTGTCCTATTTTAAAAAATAATAACACGTGCTAATATATCCCCATGGAAGAATTATTAATTATCTTTAATCAAATATCTAAGGCCAAGCCCTCACGAATAATAATAAGCAAGCCCGCCTCAAAGAGTGCTGACTATAAAAAAATAATCATAGAACAGCATAAATCTGGCTATCAGATTGCAAAATACACTGACAAACAGGTATTTCACGAGAATATTACAGACAGTGAATTAGCCTTTGCAGCCGCATCAATTGTCCATGAAAAATATGGACAGGTTAATGCCTGGAGCAGTGAATATGAGCATATGCTTATGATTTCGAAGAAAGGCAAATGCTCTTATAAAAAAAGAAAGCTCAAGTCCGAGGAAGTTGTAACCTCCAAGGATAGCCATAATCGCAAGAAGAATTACATTATTGAAGCAGGCTGTACCTGCCCTCCACTTATTGACATGGGTGTTTTCACCAAAGAC
>JABUSV010000068.1 GCA_021442555.1 Pseudobutyrivibrio sp.
CACGGAAAGAAGAAGATTTATGGATGCTGAGCTTTGTCAATTAGACAAGATATATTTATCAGATTTATCTAATTACAACAAAACACTAAATCAAAGAAATGCCTTATTAAAAGAAATAATACATAAACCAGAATTAAAAGATACTTTATCAGTATGGGACGAGCAATTAATTAGTTCAGGAAAAAAAATAATAAAAAGACGCCAGCAATTTATTAATGATATTAATTATATAGTTAAAGACATTCATAATTTGATAACTGGAGGTTTAGAAGATATTAATGTTTCGTATGAACCAAATATTGATGACATATTCTTTTACGATGAATTAGTAAAAAATAAAGATAAAGATTTAAGGTTTTGTCAAACTTCAGTTGGTCCCCACAGAGATGACATAAAAATAACAATAAATGGAATAGATGTAAGAAAATATGGTTCTCAAGGGCAGCAAAGGACATGTGCTCTTACATTAAAGCTTTCAGAGATTAAGCTTGTTGAAGATACAATAGGTGATAAACCTATATTATTGCTTGATGATGTTTTATCTGAGTTAGATAAAAGAAGACAAAGCTTTTTATTGGATAATATTTTAGATACACAAACAATTATTACCTGTACAGGTATAGATGAATTTATAAGTAACAGATTTAGTCTTGATACTGTATACAAAGTTGAAAATGCAGTAGTTTCAAAAATGACGGAGGAAATAAATGAGTCAGGAAGTTAACCAGGAATATGGCGCTGATCAGATTCAAATATTAGAAGGACTTGAAGCAGTAAGAAAACGTCCTGGTATGTATATTGGATCTACATCAGAAAGAGGTTTACATCATCTTGTATACGAGATTGTTGATAACGCAGTTGATGAAGCCCTAGCTGGATTTTGTAAAAACATAAAAGTAACAATCAATCCTGGTAATTCAATTACAGTAGAGGATGATGGACGTGGTATTCCTACAGGTATTAATTCTAAAGCAGGAATTCCTGCAGTAGAAGTAGTATTTACAGTATTGCATGCTGGTGGAAAATTTGGCGGCGGTGGATATAAAGTATCCGGCGGACTTCATGGTGTAGGTGCTTCTGTTGTTAATGCTTTATCTTACTGGCTCGAGGTAGAAATAAAAAGAGACGGTAAGATATATAAGCAAAGATATGAAAGAGGAAAAACTATTTACTCTCTTAAGGAAGTTGGATCCTGTCCTATCGAAGAAACAGGAACAAAGGTTACTTTCCTACCAGATGATACAATATTTGAAACATCCGTATATGATTACAACACATTAAAGACCAGATTAAGAGAGACAGCTTTTCTTACAAAAGGACTTAGAATTACATTAATAGATACAAGAGAAGAAGAGCCTGTAGAAAAATCGTTCCACTATGAAGGAGGTATAAAAGAATTTGTTACTTACCTAAATAGAGGAAATGAGGCATTATATCATGATGTTATATATTGTGAAGGAACAGTAAATAATGTTTATGTAGAAGTAGCACTTCAGCATAATGATTCATTTAATGATTCATCATACAGTTTTGTTAACAACATTATTACTCCTGAAGGAGGAACACATGTCTCAGGATTTAGAAATGCTATAACAAAGACTTTTAATAATTACGCTAAAGAAGCAAAGATTCTAAAAGACAGTGATAATCCATTAACTGGTGATGATATCAGAGAAGGACTTACGGCTATTATTTCTGTAAAAATAGAAGAGCCACAGTTTGAAGGACAGACAAAACAAAAACTTGGTAATTCAGAGGCACGTGGTGCAGTAGATTCTATTGTTTCAGAACAGTTGACATACTATTTGGAACAGCATCCACAGGTAGCAAAAATTATATGTGAAAAATCGCTGCTTGCGCAGCGAGCAAGGGAAGCCGCTAGAAAAGCAAGAGAGCTTACAAGAAAAAAACCTTTAGAAGGAGGTTCTCTGCCAGGAAAGCTTGCTGACTGTTCAGATAAAAATCCAGAAAACTGTGAGATTTTCATCGTTGAGGGTGATTCCGCTGGTGGATCTGCAAAAACTGCTAGAAGCAGGGCAACACAAGCTATTCTTCCACTTAGAGGAAAAATCTTAAATGTTGAAAAAGCAAGAGAAGACAGAATCTATGCCAATGCTGAAATCAAAGCAATGATTACTGCCTTTGGAACAGGTATAAGAGATGATTTTGATATTACAAAATTAAGATATCATAAAATCATTATTATGACTGATGCTGACGTGGATGGTGCACATATTGCTACATTGATGCTCACATTCTTATATAGATTTATGCCAGAGCTTATAAAGCAAGGATATGTATATTTAGCTACACCTCCACTTTATAAATTAGAGAAGAATAAAAAAGTATGGTATGCATATTCTGATGAAGAGTTAAATAGAATTCTTACAGAAGTTGGAAGGGATTCAAATAACAAGATACAAAGATACAAGGGTCTTGGTGAGATGGATGCTGAACAGCTGTGGGAAACAACAATGGATCCTGACAGAAGAATTCTAAAGCGTGTAATGATAGATGAAGAAAATGCATCTGAAATTAATGTTACTTTCTCAACTTTGATGGGTGATGAAGTAGAGCCAAGAAGAGAATTTATAGAGGCTAATGCAAAATACGTTCAAAACCTTGATATATAAAAATTTTTTCGCGCTTTGCGCAAAAATGCAGTAGATGTTCCAAGACGGAGAAGATATGGACGACAAAATTTTTGATAATATACAGGATGTTGATTTAAAAAAGACCATGGAATCAAGTTATATTGACTATGCCATGTCAGTAATCGCATCCCGTGCCCTCCCTGATGTAAGAGATGGATTAAAACCTGTTCAACGAAGAGTACTTTTCTCTATGATAGAGCTTAGTAATACACCTGACAAACCGCACAGAAAATGTGCTCGTATTGTCGGTGATACAATGGGTAAATATCACCCTCATGGTGACAGCTCTATTTATGGTGCTCTTGTTAATATGGCCCAGGAATGGAATACAAGATATCCATTAGTTGATGGACATGGTAATTTTGGATCTGTAGATGGCGATGGCGCTGCAGCTATGCGATATACAGAGGCAAGATTATCAAAAATGTCTATGTCTATGTTCGGTTTTCAAAATAAGGATGGAAAAATATCTAACAATGACATAAATATGGATTCTGTTGATTTTATTCCAAACTTTGATGAGACAGAAAAAGAGCCATCTGTACTTCCTGCACGATATCCAAATCTTTTAGTTAATGGTACTACAGGTATTGCTGTTGGTATGGCAACAAACATTCCACCTCATAATCTGCGTGAAGTAATAGGTGCTGTTGTAAAGATTATTGATAATCAGGTAGATGAAGACAAAGATACAGATATTGAAGAATTATTAGAGATAGTAAAGGGCCCAGATTTTCCTACTGGCGCAGTAATATTAGGCAAAGCTGGTATAGAAGAAGCATACAGGACAGGTCGTGCAAAAATAAGAGTTCGTGCTGTTTCTGAAATTGAACCTATGGATAATGGTAAGAACAGAATAGTTGTAACCGAGCTTCCATATATGGTTAACAAAGCCAGACTTATTGAAAAAATAGCAGAGCTTCACAAAGATAAAAAAATAGATGGAATAACAGATTTAAGAGATGAATCATCTCGAGAAGGTATGAGAGTATGTATCGAATTGAGAAGAGATGTCAATCCTAATGTTATTCTTAATCAGTTATATAAGCATACTCAGCTTCAGGACACATTTGGTGTAATTATGCTGGCTCTGGTTGACAACCAGCCAAAGATACTTAACTTAAAAGAAATGTTGGTACAGTATCTTAATCACCAAAAAGATGTGGTTACCAGAAGAACAAAATATGAATTAAATAAAGCTGAGGAAAGAGCTCATATTGTTGAAGGATTACTCATTGCCTTAGATAACATTGACGAAGTTATCAAAATCATAAGAGGTTCTGAGAATGTAGCAGAGGCTAAGCTTCAGTTAATGGAAAGATTTGGATTATCCGATGCTCAATCACAGGCAATTGTTGACATGAGACTTCGTGCTCTCACTGGTTTGGAAAGAAACAAACTGGAGCAGGAATATAAGGATCTTATGACATTAATCGACAGATTAAAGAGTATTCTTTCAGATGAGAAGGTTCTTCTTACTGTTATTAAGACGGAAATATCTGAGATTGCGGATAAATATGGCGATGACAGACGTACATCAATAGGATTTGATGAGTTTGACATTTCTATGGAGGATATGATTCCTGTTACAAATACTGTTGTTACATTTACAAAGCTTGGTTATATCAAGCGAATGAATGAAGAGAACTTCAAGGCTCAGCACAGAGGTGGCAAGGGCATTAAAGGTATGGAAACAATAGAGGATGACTATATTGTAGACATGCTTATGATGTCATCACATGATTATCTGATGTTCTTTACAGATAAGGGAAGAGTATACAGAATCAAAGCATATGAGATACCTGAGAGTTCCAGAACTTCCAGAGGAATAGCTATTGTAAATATACTCCAGCTTCAACCTGATGAGAAAATAACAGCAATGATTCCAGTTGAAAATTATGACGAGAATCAATATCTGTTTATGGCTACAGCAAAGGGCTTTGTTAAGAAAACCAAGATTACAGAGTTTGCTAATATCAGAAAAAATGGACTAACAGCTATAAACCTTAGAGATGACGACACACTTATTGAAGTAAAGATGACCTTTGATGATGAAGATATTCTTATGTTTACCAAATTTGGTCAGGCAATAAGATTTGCAGAATCAGAGGTTAGACCAACAGGTCGTGCTACCATGGGTGTAATAGGAATGAATATTTCTGATGAGGATGTCATTATTGGCATGCAACTGGTATCTCAAGGCAGTGCAATCATGATAGTGTCAGAAAACGGTATGGGAAAATGCACACTGGTAACAGAATTCTCTACTATTCATCGAGGTGGTAAGGGTGTAAAGTGTTACAAGATTACTGATAAAACAGGAAATATCATTGGCGCTAAGGCAGTTGATATGGACGATGAAGTAATGCTTATTAACACAATAGGTACCATAATTAGAATAAATGTAGCAGATACAACATTATTATCACGTATTACATCTGGAGTTAAACTTATAAACTTAAAAGACAACGAAAAGTTAATAAGTATTGCAAAAGTCAAAAAAAGTGATAAAATACTTGACGGCGAGTCCGCATCAAAAGAGGATGAACCTAAGGGAAATGAGCAGTAGTTTTACATGCGAATAATGGGGGTAATAGCAATGGAGCTGTTATTTAATAACAGCTCCATTACTTTTTATATTAGAACTTTAACAGTTTAAAGCACCTAGCAGTTTAAAGTGCTTAATGGTTTAAAGTAATATAAAGTAAAGAAGTATAAATAAAATGAGAATAATAAACACATCTGAAATAATTTCTAATATTAAAGAAATGTGCATCGAGGCTAATCATTATTTATCCACAGATATGGATAAAAAGCTAAAAGATGTAGTCAATACTGAAGAATCCCCACTTGGAAAAAAGATACTAGTTTCGCTTCAGGAAAACTTAAATATTGCAAAAGAAGAGATGATTCCTATATGTCAGGATACAGGAATGGCGGTATTTTTTGTTGAATTAGGACAGGATGTTCACATCGAGGGTGGCCTGTTAACAGATGCTATCAATGAAGGAGTACGTCTTGGTTATACAGAAGGATTTTTAAGAAAATCTGTTGTAAAAGATCCTATTATACGTGAGAATACCAAGGACAATACACCAGCTATAATACATTACGATATTGTAGAAGGTGATACTCTAAAGATTACATTAGCGCCAAAGGGCTTTGGCTCAGAAAATATGAGCAGAGTATTTATGTTAAAACCTGCGGATGGTATAGAAGGAGTAAAAAATGCAATACTTACAGCTGTTAAGGATGCAGGACCAAATGCATGTCCTCCTATGGTTGTAGGAGTAGGAATAGGAGGAACTTTTGAAAAAAGCGCTCTTTTGGCAAAAAAAGCTCTTGCAAGAAGCTTTGATGAACGACCTGAAGTAGAATGGGTAAGAAACCTGGAAGATGAAATGCTAGACAAAATTAATTGTCTTGGAATAGGACCAGGAGGACTTGGCGGATCAACAACTGCGCTAGCAGTTAACATAAATACTTTTGCAACTCATATAGCAGGTCTTCCTGTTGCTATCAATATTTGCTGCCATGTTAATAGACATGTGACGAGAATTTTATAATGGATAGAAATATTACTTTACCGATTACATCAGAAATATCAGAAGAATTACATATTGGAGATTACTGCTATCTCAATGGAGTTATGTATGTTGCAAGAGATGCAGCTCATAAGAGAATGGATGAAGCTTTAAATCAGGGAAAAGAACTGCCAATTCCTATTGATAATGCAGCTATATATTATATGGGTCCATCCCCAGCAAGAGATAACAGACCGATAGGTTCAGCTGGACCAACAACAGCCAGCCGTATGGATAAGTATGCACCAAGATTATTGGATTTGGGCCAAAAAGCAATGATAGGAAAAGGAAAGAGGACAAAGGAAGTTCTAGATGCAGTTGTTAGAAACAAGGCAACCTATTTTGCTGCAGTGGGTGGAGCAGGTGCATTATTATCAAAATGTATAGTCTCATCTGAGGTGGTATGTTATGACGATCTTGGAGCAGAGGCTATAAGAAAAATAAATGTAAAAGATTTTCCTTGTATTGTAGTAGCAGATTGTCACGGTGGCAATCTATATGAAGAGGCAATAAAGGAATTTCAAAAATAAAAACGAGTAGGAGAATAATTAAAAGTGGGTAAGTATTTAGCAAAAAGAATCTTTATGGCAATAGTCACCATCTGGGTAGTTGCCACAATAACATTCTTTCTCATGAACATGGTACCTGGTGGTCCATTTCTATCTGAAAAAGCTATCAGTCCAGCAGCCCAGGCAGCATTGGAAGCAAAATACGGACTAGATAAGCCTCTAAGTGAACAGTATCTGACATATATAACAGATGCAGCGCACGGGGATTTCGGAGACAGCTTAAAGCAAAGAGGTCGTACAGTTAATGACATTATTACATCAAAATTTGCTGTTTCAGCAAAGGTTGGTGGAATGGCTGTACTTGTATCTTTGGTTATAGGTGTAACTCTGGGAATCATCGCAGCTTACAGACGAGGAAAATTTGTTGACAGTCTTATATCAGTAGTATCAACAATGGGAATCGCGGTTCCATCTTTTGTAGTATGTACATTACTCTTGTATTTTTTTGGCGTAAAGCTAAAGATACTTCCAACATTGGGACTAACTTCTTCAAAGCACTATATTATGCCAGTTGCAGCGTTATCATTTTATCCAACGTCTTACATTATGAGATTAATGAGATCATCAATGCTTGACGTTTTAGGACAGGATTATATGAGAACAGCAAAGGCAAAAGGATTGTCTGAAAAGATTTCATTGTTTAAGCATGCTCTAAGAAATGCAATTCTTCCAGTTGTAACCTACTTAGGACCTATGATTGCATATACATTAACAGGAAGCTTCGTAGTAGAAAAGATTTTTACAATTCCAGGACTTGGCGGAGAGTTCATCGGAGCTATTACAGCTAGAGATTATACCCTTATTATGGGAACTACGATTTTCTTAGCAACATTTATGATAATCATGAATTTAATAGTTGATATCCTTTACAAAGTTATCGACCCAAGAATTAACCTTAAGTAATTTGGAGAATAAGATGAACAAAAATCCATTGAGTTTACAATTAGATTTAAATCCAGATGATTTTCTTCCAGCTTCAAATGAAGAGAAAGAAAGCCTGGTAATTATGCGTGATTCCGTAAGTTTTTGGAAAGACGGAATGCGAAGATTAAAGAAAAACAAGGTTGCCATGACAAGTATTGTGGTAATCATATTAGTTATGTTTTTTTCATTTATAGTTCCTATGTTTTACCCATACAGCTATGAGCAGCAGATTAAAGGAGCAAACAATCTTGCACCATTTACATATTCTGCATCAGAGCAGGAACTTATTGATGCAGGAGAAAAAGTATTTCCTCATATTTGTGGAACAGATAAGCTTGGTAGAGATTATGCCATTCGTGTCATGATGGGAAGCAGAATATCACTTATTGTAGGTTTAATTGCAACAGCCATTATTTTGGTAATAGGAGCAACAATTGGTTCAATAGCTGCTTTTGCAGGAGGCTGGGTAGATATTATAATCATGAGAATTGTTGATGTAATATATACCATTCCAGATGTTCTGTTAATAGTATTGTTATCTTTTGCGTTGGATAAGCCACTTGAAAACCTTGCAAACGCACCAGGTTTTGGATGGGTAAAAACAGTGGGCGATAACATGATAAGTATATTTGTTGTATTCGCTTTACTCTATTGGGTAGGTATGGCAAGAATGATCAGAAGCCAGATACTTATTCTTAAAGAGAGTGAGTATGTTACTGCAGCAAGAGCTTTGGGAGCAAAAAGTAGCAGAATTATAAAAAAACATTTATTGACAAACTGTTTAGGAACATTGATTGTAACAACAACTTTACAGATACCTTCATCAATCTTCACAGAAAGTTTTCTAAGCTTTTTAGGATTAGGTGTTGCGGTACCTCTTCCTTCTTTAGGAAGCTTAGCATCAGATGCAATTAATGGTTTATCAACATATCCATATTTGTTGATGATACCAGCTGTCACTATCAGTTTAATTATCTTAAGCTTTAACCTTTTGGGTGATGGTTTAAGAGATGCATTTGATCCAAAGCTTAAGAATTAGTAGGAGGGGAATCATGTCAGAGTATTTAGTTGATATTAAAGACGAAAAATTATCGTTTTTTACTCCTGCTGGTGAAGTAAAAGCACTTAATGGAGTTTCTATTCATCTTAACGAAGGTGAAGTACTTGGAATAGTAGGTGAGTCTGGCTCAGGAAAGTCTGTTACAGCATATTCTTTAATGGGACTTACAGCACATCCAGGTAAATTAATCGGTGGAACGCTGGATTTTAATGGACATCGAATTAATGATATGTCAGAAAAGGAAATGAGAAAAATGAGAGGAAACGAAGTTTCTATCATTTTCCAAGATCCAATGACATCACTAAATCCAGTATATACAGTAGGTAATCAGATAGAAGAGGTTATCAGGCTTCATACAAACAAGTCAAAGGCAGAAGCAAAGGCCAGAGCTAAAGAATTATTAGAGCTTGTTGGAATTAACGAGCCAGAAAAAAGATTAAAGCAGTATCCACATGAATTATCAGGTGGTATGAGACAGCGAGTGATGATAGCTATTGCTCTTGCCTGTGAACCAAAGCTTTTGATAGCAGATGAGCCAACAACAGCGCTTGATGTTACCATTCAGGCTCAGATTCTTGAGCTTATGATGGAACTCAAGGATAAACTTGGAATGGCAATAATAATGATTACACATGACCTTGGTGTAGTAGCACAAATGTGTGAGAAGATTGCCGTAATGTATGCAGGCCATATTGTTGAATATGGTACAACAGATGAGATTTTCTATAATCCAAAGCATGAGTACACAAAGGGTCTACTTAAAAGTATTCCACGTCTTGATGCTACAAAACATGAAAGACTTGTACCAATCGAGGGTACACCAATCGATATGCTCAATCCTCCAGCAGGATGTCCATTTGCACCTAGATGTGACAGCTGTATGAAGATTTGTCTTCGTCAGATGCCACCGGTTACAGATTTTTCTGAGACACACTATACACAGTGCTGGTTAAATCAAAAAGCTATGATGGAGGGAAACAATGAGCGATAAGTTAGTACAGGTAGAACACTTAAAGCAGTATT
>JABUSV010000005.1 GCA_021442555.1 Pseudobutyrivibrio sp.
TTTTACTAAATAAATATGATTTACCTGTAAGTATTGGCAATGCCAATATGTTTGAGGCATATGCTGCTAATTCTGCAAGAATTGCCAATGATATGAACAATCTTATTACGGGATTAACTGATAGTATTTCGTATAATATCGATACAAAGGAATGTATTAATTTAAACAAAGAGATTATAGACAGTTTTAATGTAATTCCAAAGGAAGACATTATTGCTAGAACTAGTTATATTGTTGAAGAGATTGTAAATCTGTCAGATAAGTCATTAGATACAATAGGCACTAACGCATTTACTGAGAGTATTGCTATTGATAAAAATGATAGTAATGCTGTTATTTTGGATAATAAATATGAGTATTCAAAGATAGCTGATGATATTACTAATCTAATGCCTTCAGCTGACAATACAGTTAATGAATCTGAAGAAAACAGTCTGTTAACCAAGACAGATACTTTTCCATTAATTGACGGTAAAATAGCCAATATTCTCAGTGACAAGGATGTGATTCGCCTTGAAGAGATTGTTGTTAATCTAACAAAAAGCCAAAACTTAAGTGATTCTCTTATTAAAGAAGGCATTATTGATAAAAGTGGTAATCTGGACAAATCTGTTACAGTAGATATGTTTTTAAATAAAATAGTTGATATTATTGATAATAATGGAGAAACTGTTGATTTAAATGCAATTAAAGAACTAATCACAAGTCAACCCTATAAAAAGCTTCTTTCGTCTTTTATTACTGATAATCTTACCATGGAGCCTAAAGATATAATCAAACCTGCCAAGGTCAATGAATTCTTTGAAAAGGTAATGAAGGAAACAGAAGAAGTATCAAAAATCATATCGCATATTAATGATAAGACAGCGGAAGTGATAAAGGATTCTGTTGTAAATATTCGAGAGAATATTACATTTATGAATGAAGCAAACCAATTGTATAATTTTGTACAATTACCGCTTAAAATGTATAACCAGACTACAGACAGCCAATTATATGTTTTTAAAAATAAAAAAACTATGGGACAACAAGAGGATGAGCTTTCTGCATTTTTGCATTTTGAAATGGAACATCTTGGCAGTACAGATATATATGTATTGTTAAAGAATAAGGATGTTAACTGCAAGTGGTATTTGGAAGATGAAAGATCACTGGATTTGATTAATGATAATATTGAAATATTAAATGAGCGTCTTAGGTCTAAGGGATATAATTGCACGATGAATATAACACAAGGACAAAAACGAGCTGACTTTGTAGAAGATCTATTGAAGTCAGATATTACTAATAGTAGTTCGAGTGTTATGGTTCACAGATACTCTTTTGATATGAGGGCATAATGCAAAATAAATCAGAGGTTGAGAAAAATAAAACAGCAGTTGCGCTTACATATGAGGCAAATGATAATGCGCCAAAGATTGTGGCAACGGGTAAAGGTCACGTAGCTGAGAGGATAATAGATAAAGCAAAGGAGCACAATGTGCCTTTGCACAGAGATGATGAACTTGCCGATACTCTTAGTAAACTTGATATTGGTGATTCTATACCAGAAGAGTTATATGAGGTAGTTGCAGAAATACTGGTTTATGTCAATGATATGGAAAAACTAAAATCAAAATTAGATAGTAATGGAAAGAATTAGATGATCAATCAAAGAACTCAAGGAAACGATTATGAGAAAATAGCTTCGAAGTACCTTGAAGAGCAAGGATTAGAGATTCTTGAGTACAATTATTTCTCCAGGATGGGGGAGATTGATATTATCGCAAGAGATAATGAATATCTTGTATTTGTTGAGGTCAAATACAGAAAGAATAATAAAAAGGGTTCTGCGCTTGAGGCTGTAACCTATAATAAAATGAAAAAGATATGCAGAGCTTGTGATTATTATTTACTTACTCATGGTTATTCCGACGCAGTGTCGGTTAGGTTTGACGTTGTAGCTATAGAAGAAGGACATCTTAAATATGTTCCTAATGCATTTGAATATATTCCAATAAGGTAGAATTTATGAATACATCACATCAGATAGAATCAGTAAAAACAGGATCTCCGGCTTATACAGCAGGCTTAAAAGCAGGGGATATTATTTTAAAAATAAATAATGTTATTATAAAGGATATTTTTGATTATCACTATTACAGTCAGGAGTCTGCGTTAGATTTGGATGTATTACATCCAAATCAGGATGTTGAAATAATACATATTGATAAGGATGAAGATGAGGACCTGGGTATAATATTTGTTAATGGACTTATGGATGATTATAAGTCATGCAGTAACAAATGCGTGTTTTGTTTTATTGATCAAATGCCACCAAATATGCGTGAAACCTTGTACTTTAAGGATGATGACACCAGACTGTCATTTTTACAGGGGAACTATGTTACTTTGACAAATATGAAAATGGAGGACTTGGACCGCATCATATATTACAAGTTAGGTCCTATTAATATATCTGTACATGCCACGGATCCAACTCTTAGATGCCAGATGCTTAATAATCGTTTTGCTGGGGATATTTTGGATAAGATAAGAAAATTATACGATGCTGGCATTCCAATGAATGCGCAGATTGTTGCTTGCCCTGGACTAAATGATGGTAAACAGCTGGATAAGACGATAGGAGATTTATTAGAATTTGCGCCTGTTATGCAGTCTCTGTCAGTAGTTCCTGTAGGTTTGACCAAATATAGAGAAGGTCTGTATGATCTTAGAATATACACTAAGGAAGAGTCGGCAGCTGTTATAGATCAAATAGAAAAATGGCAAAATATTGCCATGGAAAGAATCGGAAGTCATTTTGTACAGGCTTCAGACGAATGGTATATTACCGCAGGTAAAGACCTGCCTGAAGCTGACAGATATGATGGATTCATTCAGTTAGAAAATGGTGTTGGAATGCTCCGTTTGTTGTATGAGGAGTCCCTAGATGCGCTTGAGATTATCAGAAAGCCTTTCTTTATGAAAAAACACAGGTGTACAGTTGCATGTGGTACTTTGGCATATAAGTATATACGTGAAATCTGTGATATGGTTTCAGACAAATACAACAAGATTTCCTGTGATGTTGTTCCTATAAAAAATGATTTCTTTGGAGAGACTATTACAGTTACTGGACTTATTACAGGACAGGATTTGATTGCTCAATTAAAAGATAAGGATTTGGGGGGAAGATTGTTATTATCTTGCAATATGTTAAGAGCTGGAGAAAATGTGTTTTTAGATGATATTACTGTAAGTCAGGTGGAGGACGCTTTACATGTAAAGGTCCGTATTGTACAATCAGACGGTGCAGATTTTGTACATGCTTTGATGGGCAATTAATTATATTATAGAAAGAGGTGCTTATGTCTAGACCAGTAGTGGCCATTGTAGGCCGCCCAAATGTAGGCAAGTCAACATTGTTTAATGCTCTTGCGGGAGAGAGAATATCCATCGTTCAAGATACTCCTGGTGTAACAAGAGACAGAATATATGCAGATGTATCATGGCTCAACTACGATTTTACCATGATAGATACAGGTGGTATCGAACCTGAATCTAAGGATATCATTCTATCTCAGATGCGCGAGCAGGCTCAAATAGCCATAGACACAGCCGATGTAATTATATTTTTAACAGATGTTAAGCAAGGGCTTGTTGATTCTGATTCAAAGGTTGCTGATATGCTGCGTCGTTCCAACAAGCCAGTTGTTCTTGTTGTAAACAAAGTGGACAGCTTTGAAAAAATGATGCCTGATGTCTATGAGTTTTATAATCTGGGGATAGGCGATCCTGTGCCTATTTCAGCAAGTTCAATGCTTGGTTTTGGTGATATGCTTGACAAGGTTGTTGAATACTTTCCAGAAAGTGCTCAAGACCAAGAAGAGGATGATACGCCAAAGATAGCTATAGTTGGTAAACCTAACGTAGGAAAGTCATCTCTTGTAAACAGACTTTGTGGAGAAGAAAGAGTCATTGTATCTGATATCGCTGGTACAACTCGTGATGCAGTAGATACCAGGGTAAGATATAATCATAAAGATTATATCTTTATCGATACAGCGGGTCTTAGAAGAAAGTCTAAGATAAAAGAAGAGATAGAGCGATTTTCTATTATAAGAGCTGTAGCTGCAGTAGAAAAAGCTGATGTCGTACTTATAATGATTGATGCGACTGAAGGCGTTACTGAACAGGACGCAAAGATTGCTGGTATTGCCCATGAACGAGGAAAAGGTATTATTATATGCGTCAATAAGTGGGATGCTATAGAGAAAAATGACAAAACCATGACGGAGCACACCAACAAGATTCGTCAGACTCTTAGTTTTATGCCGTATGCTTCTATTTTGTTTATATCTGTTAAAAGTGGACAAAGACTTGGCAAAATATATGAGACCATAGACGCTGTTATAGAAAACAATGCCATGCGTGTTGCTACAGGTGTACTTAACGAGATTGTTGCTGAAGCAGTCGCTTTACAGCAGCCACCTACTGATAAGGGCAAGAGGCTTAAGATTTACTATGTTACTCAGGTGGCGGTTAAACCACCAACTTTTGTTATTTTTGTAAATGAAAAATACTTAGCGCATTTTTCATATATTAGATATATTGAGAACAGAATCAGAGATGCTTTTGGATTTGAAGGAACTTCACTAAAGTTCATAGTCAGAGAAAGAAAGGAAAACGAGTAGTGGTACTAGACAGAATATTTTCAACCCTTATAGGATATTGTTTTGGCATGATTCTTTGTGGTTATATTTTAGGACGTATTAAGAAGGTTGATTTAACAAAAGTTGGCAGCGGTAATGTTGGCACAACCAATACCCTTAGAAATCTGGGCGTTAGTGCGGGGGCCATTACTTTATTGGTAGATTGTTTAAAATGCGTGTTTGCTGTTGCTGTTGTATGGTTTGTAATGGGATTTAGACATGAGGATCCTTCGATTTTTATGGTATATGCAGGTCTTGGTACAGTGTTGGGACACGATTTTCCGGTATATCTTAGATTTAAGGGAGGAAAAGGCATTGCCAGTACTTTAGGATTTATTATTGCATTATTCCCTTTTGCGGTGCCTATTCCGGCTGTAATATTCATAAGTGTTGTGGCTTTGACCCGTTATGTAAGTCTTGGCTCGATACTTGGTATATTATCATTTGGAATAGAGATTACGCTTTTTGGCATGTTAGGACGTCTTGAATATACAGGCACACAGTTATATGAGGTATATGCCATAGTATGGTTTATTGTGATTGTTGCTATTTCTTTACATCATGCTAACATCAAGAGACTTATTAATGGAAATGAGAATAAGTTCTCGTTTCATCCGGAGACTAGAAAGTAATGACAAAAGTAAGCGTTATAGGAGCAGGCAGCTGGGGTATGGCCCTGGCTGTTTTGCTGATAAAGAATAAATGTGAGGTTACAGTTTGGTCGTATAGACAAGATCAGATTGAAGAACTTAAGAAAACAGGAAAATCAGATAAGCTGCCAGAGATAACTTTTCCCAAGGAACTTCTTTTTACAGCAGATATCAAAGAAGCTTGTAACAGTGCAGATGTAATATTGATGGCTGTTCCTTCTAAGGCAACAAGAAATACAGCTGAAAAAATACAAGCTTATATCAAGCCTTCCCAGATTATTGTCACAGTAACAAAAGGTATAGAAGAGAGTACATTAAAGACGCAGAGCCAGATTCTTACTGAAGTATTAGGGGACGAGGATAGAATATGTGTCTTATCTGGGCCATCTCATGCGGAAGAGGTTGTAAGTTTAAAGCCAACAGTTGTTGTGGCTGGTTCAACATCTAAGGACACTGCAGAATATGTTCAGAATCTGTTTATGAACAAATATTTTAGAGTGTATACAAGCCCTGATGTTGTTGGGATAGAAGTTGGTGCCGCTCTCAAGAATGTTATTGCTTTAGCAGCCGGAATGTCTGATGGTCTTGGATTTGGAGATAATGCCAAAGCTGCCCTTATTACCAGAGGAATTAAAGAGATTAGTGCTCTTGCGGTAGCTATGGGAGGCAGTCCGGAAACTTTGGCGGGATTGACTGGTGTTGGCGACCTGATAGTTACATGTTCTTCTGTGCATTCAAGAAATAGAATGGCAGGATACTATATGGGGCAAGGGATGTCTGCTGACGATGCCATGAAAAAGGTTGCCATGGTTGTGGAAGGCGTTCACAGTGCTAAAGCTGCTCTTAAGCTTGCTAATAAATATCAAATTGAGATGCCTATAGTTGAACAGGTGAATGATGTTATATTTAATAACAAATCAGCCATTGATGTGGTATATGGGCTTATGACAAGAGAAAAAAAATCAGAACTTAATGTTGAAGAGTGGAATTAAGAATTTGATAATTACCGGTAACAGTTTCCAAAGATTGTTACCGGTATTTTTTATTATTTAACATACTTCACAAAGATGATCCTATAAATTGTGTGATATTTAGACTTGATTAAGGAAATAGTTATTGTTATTCTATTGAAAATGAGCAAACGTTTGCGCAAAGGAGAAGCATAAGATAATGGAGAATAAATCAATAACAATTAATGACATAGCCAATGAATTGGGGGTATCCACCAGTACAGTAAGCAGGGCTATATCTGGCAAAGGACGCATTGGCTCAGAAACCAGAGATAGAATTTTGGCATATATAAAAGAAAAAGATTTCCACTTAAATACAGTAGCACAGAACCTTGCCGGCAGTAAAACCGGCAATATAGCCATTGTTTTACCAGATATAAATAATCTTGAGGAAATGCCATATTATCAAATGTGTATGTATGGAGCAATGGAAGTAGCCAGTGCAAATGGTTTTGATTTAATGATAGTTACATCTGATGGAAAAGATACCAGGTATTTAGATAGATTGATTCGCAACCGCAAGATAGATGGAATGATTGTTACAAGAACCTATACTGATGGACGCTTAACTAATTATTTAAAATTGAACGGCGTCCCTTTTGTAGCTGTTGGAAAAGTTGATGATGAAGATGTTATGCAGCTGGAACATGATCACGTAGGAGCTGCAAAAGAACTGACAACACTTTTGCTTATGAAAGGTTTACATAAAATAGCCTATCTTGGCGATGATAGGGAACAATGGCTCAACAGAAACAGATATGAAGGGTATGAAAGAGCTCATAGAGATGCAAATGCTCCATTTGATAATAGCTTAGTGTATAGAAGACTTAACTCTGTTTCTGCTATTGAAGCAGCGCTGGAAGAAGCAATAAAAGCTGGTGCTGACTGTATCTTATGTCAGGATGATCTTATATGTAAGTTTGCATATAAAAAATTGATTTCCTTGGGACTTGATATACCTTCTGATATTAAAATGGCAAGCTGCTATGAGGGATCGGTTAGTTTTGACAGTATAACAAATATAACTGCTGCAAGGTTTGACATTCTAGAATTAGGAAGAAGTGCATGCAAGATGCTGATTGATTCATTGAAAGGAAAAAATGAGGTGAAATCAAAGATTTTAGAGTATCAGATAGTTCTAAAAGAGTCTACAAAATAGGATAAAACACACAAATATATACACCATAAATCGTTTCCGGTAACGATATCAGTATACAAGATGCACAAAAATACCATCAAATATCCGTTAAATATACCAAGTTGATTATTATCGCTGTTGGATTTATAGTTTTTAGCAGAGCAAACGGTTGCACTCGCAACCATTATTTTCTACTTAGGAGGAAACGAGAAAATGAAAATGAGAAGAATTGTTGCAAGCTTATTAGCAGTTGCAATGGCAAGCTCAATGGTAGCTTGCGGTTCAAAGACAGAAGCTCCAGCAGCATCTGCAGACGCTACAGCTAATGACACAGCTGCTACAGCACAGACACCTGATATTGATTACGGTTCAGGGGAGATTACAATTTGGGTGGCACAGGAGGTTGTCGACTTTACACAGGCTCAGTGTGATGCATTCTTTGCAGAACACCCAGAGATGGCTGGTTACACGGTTTCAATTCAGCCTACAGGTGAAGGCGATGCAGCTGGCAACATGATTACAGATGTTGAGGGCGGTGCTGATATATATGGTTTTGCACAGGACCAGCTTTCAAGACTTGTAGCAGCAGGCGCACTTACACCTATTACAGGAGACTATGAGAGCTTTGTTTCATCACAGAATGATGCAGGTTCTGTATCTGCAGCTCAGATTGGTGGTAAGACTTATGCGTACCCTGTTACATCTGATAATGGATATTTCTTATACTACGATAAGTCTGTGGTTACAGATCCAACAAGCTTAGACAAGATTGTTGCAGATTGTGAAGCAGCGGGTAAGAAGTTCTATATGGAAATTAACAATGGCTGGTATCAGACAGCATTCTTCTTTGGTACAGGCTGCGAGATGACATATGAGACTGATGATGCAGGTAACTTTGTATCTTCAAACATGACATATGCATCTGAGAATGGTGTTAAAGCTCTCAAGGCTATGATTGCTCTTAACCAGAGTCCTGCATTTGTAAATGGTTCATCAATAGGTAATGCTGATGGTGCTACACTTGGCGCTATCGTTGATGGTACATGGGATTCATCTTCAGCTAAGGAAGTATTTGGTGATAATTTCGCTTGTGCAAAGCTTCCTACATTCAATGCTGATGGCACTGAAACACAGCTTTCTGGATTTGGTGGATTTAAGCTTCTTGGGGTTAAGCCACAGACAGAGCAGGGTAAGATGCTTGTATGTATCAACCTGGCTCAGTACCTTACATCAGCAGAAGTACAGCTTGCCAGATATACAGAAGCTGGTTGGGGCCCATCTAACATGACAGCACAGTCTGATGCATCAGTACAGGCTGACGAAGCTCTTGCAGCACTTGCACAGCAGCTTGTATACACAATCCCTCAGGGACAGTACCCTGGAGATTACTGGCCAGATGCAACATCGCTTGGTGATTCTGTAATTGCACATGAGTTAGATTCAATGTCAGATGAGGAGCTTCTTAAGGTCCTTACTGATTTCCAGGATAAGCAGGCTACATACGTTCAGTAGTTTGATTTATTAGTGATTATTAGCTCATCGTGTATACGGTGATATAAATTTAAGACTTTTGGGGGAAAGGCTAACAGGCTCTTTCTCCCTTTTTGAGATTTTTGAATCGGAGGTTCGCCAATGAGTAAGACTAAGGCTGCGAGCGATAATAATGCTTTTGTTAAGGCTGTAATGTGGCTTCTTAATGATATAAAAGATATTGGAGTAACATTTGTAACATGTAGCTGGGCAACAAAGCTTTCCTATATTATCATGGGCTTTGGCCATTTAATTAGAAAACAGTTTGCAAGAGGATTAGGCTTCTTAGCAGTAGAAGCAGGAATCATATATTATTTGATTGCACACGGATCAAATTATTTAAAGGATTTCAATACACTCGGAACCACGCTGGGTGGTTTTGATGAGAACTATGTATATACATATGGAGATAACAGTTTCTTTATTTTACTATATTCATTGCTCTCTATTTTTCTTATTTTGATACTTGTTGTTTTTTGGAGAATTAATATCAAAGACAATAAAAACTGTGAGAACTTGGTTAAAGAAGGTAAGAAACTGCCTTCATCAAGAGAGGATCTCGCGTCATTACTGGATGAGAAATTTCATGTGACTTTACTTGCGATACCAGTAGTTGGTGTATTTATTTTCCTGGTATTGCCAATCGCATTTATGATATGTGTAGCATTTACTAACTATGACTACAATCATCAGGCACCAACCAATCTTTTTACATGGGTTGGTTTGGAAAACTTCAAGAATTTGTTTTCATTTAGCGCAGGTGGTTTTG
>JABUSV010000011.1 GCA_021442555.1 Pseudobutyrivibrio sp.
CACCAACTGAGCCACTCGCGCATATCTTGTATTTACTTCGTCGTCTTATCGCCGACAACGAAATTAATATTACATTATTAGATACATGTTGTCAAGGGATTTGTTTTATTTTTTTCACAAAATTAAAACAGATATTAAAGCCTGTTTAAGACCCATCATATTAGCAAAGTTAACACTTTGTCTATGCTATTATAGCCCTCCATTTTTTTGAAAATATATAATAAAAAATCATACAAAACATTCCAAAGAAAAAGCTCAAAGCAATGCTAAGCATAACATAAGTTCCGTCAAAATATGTGCTAATAATATATGCCCCAGGGATTCTCACTGCCCACAACATTAAAAGATTGATAATAGTTGTAAATCGGATCAAACCCACACCATTGACGATGTTGCTGATGCTATTAAACACTGCAAATGCCCACTGGGATAACAACATAGTAACTACATATCTGCTGGCATACATAAGAACCATGGGATCTTCTGAAAAGAAACCAAGAAGAGGCATTCTAAATGAAATAATAGCCAATCCAAGCCCAAGGGTTATCAAACCATTTACAAGTGGTATCTTGATATAACCCTGACGCAGTCTGTCAATATTCTGTGCTCCATAGTTTTGTCCGGAGAATGTAGTAGCTGCAGCCGACACCGCGTTGATTGCAACATTGGTACAACCTGTGATGCGCCCCGCTACAGAAGCTCCTGCCATAAATGTCATCCCCTGCGCATTGACAAAGGTTTGCATGGCCATATGTCCAAACGAAAATAAAGAGTTGTTAAGTCCGATAGGCACCCCCAGCGTAAGCATACGTCTGAGTTCTCTTTTTACTACTTTTCTTGGAAAGACTGTAAGTTCAAGCTCAGGGAACCTGGTTTTAATATAAATAATACTTGCTGCCCAGGACATATACATGGCTGCAATAGTAGCTATAGCTGCGCCTCTCACATCCATTCCCACTCCTGCTACCAATACCAGATCCAACACTACGTTGGCTATACACGATACTAGCAAAAACCAGAGTGAAGCCTTGCTATCACCCATACCTCTTAATATACCAGCATTCATGTTATAGCCAATATTGCCCAATGTTCCCAAGAATACAATTCTGGTATAAGAGACAGAAGGTGCAAAGGCATCCTCTGGCACTCCCATAACACTTAGAATCCATGGTGCCAAAAAATATCCAAGAACTCCAAGTATAATTCCTACACAATACACAAAGGAGATGGCAGTCTGAGACAAATCCCTGATTCTGTCACACTCTCTTGCCCCGGAATACTGAGACACAAGTATTGATACTCCAGACCCAATTCCTAAGAATATACAAAGCAACACCTCTACCGGTTGAGAGCTGGTCCCAATTGCCGCCAGAGATGCATCTCCACAATAATTTCCCACCACCAGTGCATCCACTGTGGTGTACAACTGCTGTAAAACATTGCCAATTACGATAGGTAGTGCAAAAAGCATTACGTTTTTCATAATAGGCCCTTGTGTCATGTCTATTTTTGCCGTTGTACTACTCATTATTATTAGCCTTTCAACCAATAAGATTTATATAATAACCCGATTATTCTTTTGATTATATTGCTATCATGAGTTATATTATAACACACCAAAAACATATGACATGGAGTAAATTATTATCCAATATTATATATCCAGTATTCCACGTGAGACGCAGTAAGAACCAGATATCCTGTTGAAAATGTAAACAATCCAAATTTATACAATGGAAACTTTTCTTTATATATACTGTATATAAGACCTGCCAGGAATATACCAATGGTTGTCATTCCTACATAAGCTGCCGCTCTTTTTGGTGTATAACCATAGACTCCCACATACATGTTAAGGCGTAAAAATGAGTCTCCCAGTAAAATATAGGTAGCAGCACAAACAAAAACCATAATAGCCTTTAAAAGGGTATTATTCTTAAAAATCCACTTACACATCTGTACCACCAACAAATTGATGACACATGCTTCTAACAATTCAAAATATCCCTCTCTGGCATACTCTGCATAGCTGTATCCCTGAGGCAATGTAAAAATTTTTCCAATATGAGCATATATCTGTACATAGATAAAAGTAATGTAAACAAGACTTATTGATATCATTATGATAATACCAGCCAGTGCATCCTTGTTAGGCTTTTCTTTCTGACTTGGCAATACATCATTTTTATCCGACATTACCCTGATAATGCAATAAAATATAAAGAATCTGTACATACTCTTAAATGTGATTCGAATCATATTCCAATAGTCTATATCAGTAAATGTCAATACATCCATGACCAGATTCTCGTATATAACATCCGCACCCATAAGTATCCAGATAATTACTGATACCAGTGGCACAGCTATAATTACACCAACTATCGCACTTTTAACCTTGGCTTTATCGCCTGAATTCAACCCTTCTTTTGCATCGGTAAAGGGAGTTAAAACAGACTGTATACTTTTTTCAAAAATATGGGCCATGGCAATAAACTGCATATCAAATCCCCATTTGCTGTCATCATAGAAATTCTCTATCAGTAAAGCTCCCATCAATATAGCCATAACTAAATGATTGCCAAAAACAAATTCATCATCTCGAATTACAACTGTTGAAGCACCTAGTGCAACAATAAAAAACTCATATATCAATGCACGTTTACTAACAGATCTTTCAAAAGCCCACATGATATATCTTATCAGAGCAATCAAAGTCAATGCAGCTATCAGCGGTCCAATACCTGCACTATCGTATTTATCATTCCATCCTAACGTATAAATGAGCGCAAAAACCAAAGCTGGCGCTGTCAGCTTTTTAAAATATATTGAATTGTTCATACGAAAATCCTCCGAACGGCTATGCTACTCCTTGTCAGGTCTGTATTCCAACAGATCTCCTGGGGTGCATTCCAAGATTTGGCAAAGCTTGTCCAAGGTCTCCACCTTGACAGCCTTAGCCTTGCCATTTTTCAAGATTGATACATTGGCCATGGTTATTTCCAGCTTTTCGCTAAGTTCAGTGACACTCATCTTACGCTTAGCAAGCATTACATCAATATTAAAAACTATCATGCAATCCTCCTAAATTGTAAGCTCGTTTTCCTGTTTAATAGCTGCTGCATTTGCAACCAAAGCACTAAGCGCTCTGCAGAGCAAACCAAAGATAATAAAAATAAAAAACTCAAAGATGCTAAGAAGCAGCACCAGGCGAATATCAACCGCCCTGGCTATAAAGTTTTCATCAAGCTGTGGTCTGATATCTGCGGTAATCACAGCCGGTGTATACATGCACCAGAATATGCGAATAAACGCTGCCATACCAGCCACATAAGAGGCACGCTCCATAGAAGTAAAGCTCTTGGCGTTGCCCATGGAAAAAGATTCGTCCATTCCAATTCTGCAACAAATCCTGTAAAACTGGTAGAGGATAACCAGACAACAGATAGCATACACATATGTCCATATAATGTACTGCCAAGGTGAGCCAATACCCTGCGACTTAATTCGAACTGCTGTAACTGACAAATACGCTGTCAAGCCCACGATAGCTGCTACCAGTACTCCGGTAATCCCTTTTAAATAAATCGAAATCTTTTTCTGCTGTCTCATAAAGCACCTCTTATCCTTGATAATTGTATACTAGCACTTGTTAAAACATAATGCAACAATAATTTATCGTATTACAATAAATAGTTCTTAGATTATGAGTAAAATATATTGTTTTGTCTTGTTCCAAAAGTTCACCAGCCCTTCACCAATATCAATATCTTTTCATATAACCACATTCCAAAATCACTTAAAAAGGGTCTCTTTGATTGTATCCTATCTTCCTTTGTTTTATATTTAATATAATAATAAGCGTATATAAGGAAAAACTTATGAAAGAAACTACTCTTGCTTACATCGAGCACGAAGGCAATATTCTAATGCTTTTTAGAAATAAAAAAGAAAACGACCTAAACGAAGGAAAGTGGATTGGAGTTGGTGGTCATATGGAAGAAGGAGAAACTCCCATGGAATGCATAATCCGTGAGACCTTTGAAGAGTGCGGCCTCTCCCCAAAAGAGGTTTCCTTTACATATCGTGGTATTATGGATTTTGAATCTGACACCTGGGAAGATGAAAAGGTCCACATCTTTTATGGAATCTCTACCTCAGACACGGTCAAAGAATGTTCTGAAGGCATTCTGAAATGGATTTCAAAAAAAGAAATCCCTTCCCTGAACCTCTGGGAAGGGGACATGCTTTTCCTTGTACCATTATTTGAAACGGATGATTTTATTCATATATTGTTAAAGTATAAGGGCGACACCCTTGTGGAGTATAAATTCCTTCAATAAAAACTTCACGATTCTACCACCTCATTAATCTCCTCTTCCCTGGAGTCGGCAGTTTCCTTGGCTTCGTCTATGTCCTTATCTACCCTTTCCATGAGTTTATCCCACTCTGACAAGGTCATTTCACTGGCTCCTATCTGGAATTTTACATCTACATCTTCGCCGTTAATCATTTTCTGATACATGGCTTCAGCTTGCTTATCCAACTTTTCCTGATCTGTAAGTGCATCTGAATCCTCAGCCTCCACCTCCATAGCACACGCCCTTGTATCCTGAGCAATAGCTCTTAATATACGCCCTATATCTGCAGCCGAAAACATTCCAATGGCATTCTGTAAAACGCCAAGGTTATCCCTGTTTACCACAAGAGAACCACCCTTTTCCAATGGTATGTATAGACACTTGGATTTGTCTGAAGTATCTCCCAGATTAAGGGTGTTCTTTCCATAATCGCAGATAAAAGTCACTCCGTTATATTCTATAACTCCGTTCTCATCTGCCAACGAAGAATATGGGACATTCTTTTTCGCTTCTTTTCCTATAATCTGCGCAAAATCTATTCCGCCACCATCAGTTCTTTTCATCCCCTCAAGAATGTTTGTATTTAACATTGCCTGATTTGTACGTCCAATTGTCATGGCACGCCACCTTTCAAAAAACAAAACACTCATCCCTGAAGAAAAAAGAAAACGGCATCTGCAAAAGCAGACACCGTCCCTGGTCCTTAAGTTGATAATACACAGAACATGCGGTTTAGTCAACCTCAATATACGCTCCTGCATGGACCTTCCACATCTTCGCATATTTGTCATTCTTATGTAGCAGTTCCCTCGTGAGTTCCTTCCTCCGCTATGGTACCGTTCTCAAGCATTATGATATGAAATGCTACAACATCATTAATAGTAACTGCATTTATGTTGCGGGTTCAGTAAACTCTATTATTTAGTCGACATCACTGCCTGGGTTGCAGTTTCCGGAAGCTCTCGAACCGAAAAGAATAATACTTTTAATAGGATATTTATATACAATTTATATGATTTTACTTTTAATATCTTCTACAGTCATCCGTTATACCTCTGACTTTGTATATTCACTTTTTGTAATACAACACTGTCACCTATTATCGTAATTGTAATTCATTATTTGTAGTATCACAACGATGACTCTTATAGCTTAAAAATCTGACGACATACCCTCCAGCCATCATAACATACATCACTCCAACGCCTGCGTATACCCCGGCTATGCCCATTCCAACAGCAAACAGGTTCACACATATGAGGACACTGCTCATAATTATAACAATTGCAGAATATATGAATACCCACCTTTCATCTTCTGTGCTTTGCAAGGTGTACTTGAATATTTGTGACACTGCATTAATCAGCTGAATACCTACTGCAATTAATAAAACATCATAAGCTTGCTTAATAAGCTTTGCATTATCTGTAATTATTTCAAGCATCCCCGGAATAAATATGATGCACAATCCGGTAATTGTAATCAGTATCTCGCTGCAGACTATGGAAACACCAGGATATTTTATCAGTTCTTTTTTTGAAAGCTTTTGCAAATTTTCTGCCACCAATGCCATGGCAACACCACCGTAAGCATGGGCTGGTAATATAACAAATGCAGCTATTACCTCCAGAATATTGTATGTCGCGATGGAATATGTATCCAAACGTCCTACCATGGCAGATACCAACATAATAAACAGTGTAGCTTCTACAAAATCCTGTCCTAAAATTGGAATATATAGTTTTATAAGCTGTCCCAGTTCTTTACCTTTAAACCCAAAGGAAAACTTTACGATTTTTATACGTTGAAATGCAATAACAAAGATAACTACATTAAGAGCCAATCCAACAACTGTACCTATCGCCGCCCCTTTAACTCCCAGCCTTGGAAATCCAAATTTACCAAAAACCAGCGTGTAATCAACGATAAAATTAACGCCTAATGAAACAATATTTGCAGCCATGCTAATGTAAGTCTTTTTTAGATTTTTAAAATATGCCGAGAATAAGAAAATCAGCATATTAAGACCCACTCCCCAGCCGGCAATTGCAAGGTAATCACAGGCGTATTCCAAGACATCTTCCTGCAATCCAAGAAATGTCTCAAGAAATAACCTTCCAAAAACCAATGTGATTACTCCAACAACAATCAGTATTACTATTGCAAGAGAAAAAGCTGTTGAAAAAATATAGTTTTTTTGCTTTTCGTCCTCACTTCCTAACGCTTTTCCAAACAGAATTACAAAAGCGATTGAAAGCGAACCTAATGTTCCTGTTATGGCATACAACAAATTAGCTACAACACCCACTGCTGCATACCCTTCGATGGATGTCCTTCCTATAATAGCCTGATCTGCAATCCCGAATATTATCTCTACCAGTGAACTTAAAAGAACTGGCAGAGCCATTTTATTAATAGTTGTAAATATATTTTTGTCCATATAATCTGTATCTATTATCATTCTGAAGTTATTTTCCTATATGATGAGCCACAATAAGGACACTTCGAGGCAGTGCCTCGTACCTTCAATCCACCACAGCTTGGGCAACTGACATATTCCAATTTTCCCTGGGGTTTTGCTGTAGCCTTGGCCTTCATCTTGGCAGCATGTCTTGGTGATATAGGCCCCCAAGTCTTCATTATGCCCAAAATTAGTAACCACACTCCAAGTAATGTCACAATAAGTAATAGAATTACCTCACTTGTTTTTATTCCATATATATGCTTGCCAGTCTTAGGTTCAATATACTTCAAACCATCCATAAGAGCCTCGTCAAAGTTGTAGTCTGCGTTTAACAAATTTTTGTGAAATCTTTTGGTAAATCTATTCTCACGATTATAGTCTAAGACCTTTATACAATCGTCTCCGCAAATCAGTTCCCATGCCCATTCATCTTTTCGAGCTTTGTCCTTGCCCACATAATATACCAGCCAATGACTCTCATCATTAAACAACCTGTTATACTCCTTCAAAGCCTCTTGAACCAAATCCTCCTCATAAGAATACTCTTTGGTCACAACGGCAACACACACACCTGTTGCATCCCTAAATTCCTCCAGCGCTTCTGTAAGGGATCGCTCATCCTCCACCAGATTAGCCTTGTCATCAATGTAAATCTGCGAATTATAGTCGAGTTTTAGCTTGCCTGTTGTAATAGAATCAGACAACACCATAGCCATAAAAAACAACCAGCAGGCCAAATAAGTAATCCCTAATACTAGATAAGCCACACCTTCTCTTCTATAATCTTCCTCTCGAAGAATCGAGTCGGAATAGTATATATGACTTCTACCGTGATAATAATATACGTATCTGTTAGCGCCCTGATAGTATCTGTGTTGCCCTCTTACAGGTCCAGATCCAGTATCAGAGTCCGCCCCTCCAAAAAAGCCTCCTCCGTGGCATCCGCCACCTGCGCTTCCACCTCCGCCTGAATGTGCCATATTTTTCTTCCTTTTATAATATATTTTTCTTTGCTAATCATTTCATAGGATTCACCAGGACATTGCTGTTTTACATAGTCATTCACCTGACTGTCACTATATGCCCTGCCATTGCTGTTTCAACACGCGCCCAATGTTGAAGCAGCCGCAAACATCGTCAACAATTTCCCCAATGCTCTTTTTTTGTTCATTACTCATTCCTGTTTCTATTTTGAATATAATAGCTAAAATCAGCTTTGTCCAAGCTAACCTCATCATCCAAATTATCTACGACATATACATCCACTCTGCAATCCATTCCTTTTAGAATATTCTTTGCTTTATCTCTGTCAGGATAAGATGATTTTACTTTTACACTAATTACAGTATCCAAACACTCAGATGCAAGCAACTGAGAAATGGAACTGTCATCATATACTTCTTCTGTAAGTCGTTGCATAAGCAATCTACTCTCTACGCGACACTCATATCCAGCTTCCGTAAAAAGAGTTTCTATGTATCGGTTTACAGCATCCTTTAAATAATATGTATAAGCAGTATCAACTATTTCTGCCGTCTGATACTTGACCCAAACAGAAAAATCCCATCCATCAGGGGTTGTGGCTATACCATAAGTATTCTTTTCACTAATAAAAAATACATTATCCTGTCTGCGTTTTAACATAGTAATACTACAATCTAAATCATATTTATTACGCAGATAATCAAGTACATACTGCTGTTTTTCCGGCTCTGTCATAGCCACAAATCTATCGTAAGCTCGCTTTTCTTTCCTGGATATTTTCAAAAAATCCTTGAAGTGGTTTATACTTCCCCACACCAAAAATATTAAGATAAATACTGCTGCCCCAAGACAACCAAGCAATGACTTTTTCTTATCTTTTATCCTCATGTTTTTTTCTATTAAAAGGAACAATTCTCCTGTAAATACTCTTTCAAATCAATGTCATAGTCTTTTTCTATATCACATTGTAAATGCAAGCTCAAATATTCCACCTTCGAAATAGATGTCATTGCCTCCATCATCCTTATAGAATGTAACTTGCTCTGTGCCTGTCAACTTAAACCCTAACGACTGTAGCAGTTTAACAGATGGAGTATTTCTAAGTGCCGTTCCTGCAGATATAAATGCACAGATTCCCATTTTTTGAATGGTACCTATCAATACCGATATACTTTCCTTTGCATATCCTTTTCCATGGTACTGCGAATGGAAACAATATCCAATCTCATATCCAGCCTCTCTTTGATTAAAGGCTACATATCCAATTATTATGTCCTCCAAGCACACAGCATAAAACATATGCTCCGTGCTTTTTTCAAAGGAAGCCCATTTTTCTATTCTATTTCTAACAATATCTGAATCAGTGTCATTGGGCCTGTCATAACAGGCATAAACAGATTTTCCCTGATCTATGAATATTCTTTGTATGCTCCGCCAATCCTCTGACACGATTCTTCTAATAGATAATCTCTCGGTTTCTAATATCATCAAATTATGTTCCTTTGTTCAAGTGTTTATTTCGCTATATTAATTGTAAGTAGTACCTATGAATGATACCATGTCGTAAAATATAATTAAAGGAGCATATAGATGCAAATTGCTACAGACAGATTGATACTGCGACAGATATTTACACCTTAAATAATCAGCTTGGTCATTCTTCAATCATTCAGACAGAGGACTATATCAAAAACATAATAGACTCCTCTGAACGTCCAACGTGAATAAAGGGATGTGGTCTTTTGAACGAGAAACCCAGTGTTTTCGCTGTAGACGCAAATAGACGCAAAAAAACTGGCTCATAAA
>JABUSV010000096.1 GCA_021442555.1 Pseudobutyrivibrio sp.
CGTATATTTGAGTTACGATTCGGATGGAGCAGGACAAAAGGCAGCAATGAGAGCCATTCCTATTTTCAAGGAGGTGGGGATTCACTGTAAGATAATAGATATGTCCCCTTACAAGGATCCTGACGAATTTATTAAGGCTTTGGGAGCTGATGAATACGAAAAACGAATAGCATCTGCTGAAAACAGTTTTATATATCAGGTCAGACAGACTCAAAAACAATATGATATGACGGATCCTGCCAAGAAATCAGAGTTTCAAAAGCAGGTTGCCTATATGATTGTGACAGGCTTTGACAATGAGATAGAAAGAGGCAACTACACGGAAAGTGTTGCTGCAGGCTTTAATATTCCATTGGATGCTTTAAAAAGCTATATTAGGGAACTGGGACAGGAAAATGGTATTCTAAAAAAAGAAAGCCCTGCAAAGGCAGACGCAGATTCTTATAAGAGACCCAAGGATGACGGGATGAAAAAATCCCAGCGACTGCTTTTGACGTGGTTGTCTGAGGACAACAGGATATATTCAATAATCAAAGAATATATTGTTCCTGGTGATTTTGAGGATGGAGTATATAGACAGGTGGCCGACATGGTGTTTGAACAATATGTATCAGCTGGCACCATCAATCCATCATCTATTATGGATAGATTCTTAGACCCAGAGGAACATCGCACGGTGGCTGAGATTTTTAACACTACTGTGGGTGAATTAACTAATGATTCGGATTTAAGCAAGGCCTTAAAAGAGACCATGCTTAGAATAAAAAAGAACTCTTTGACTATGGCTTCAAAGGATGGAACGGATTCCCTTAGCCGGGTTATTGAGGGCAAAAAGAGCTTACAAAAACTTGAGAAGCTGAATATTCAACTTTAGAAAGGAAATGATATGGCAAAAAAGAAAGAAGAATTAACAGAAGAACTTAATGATTTAGAGGCCGCTGCGGATGCCTTTTTGGCAGAAGCAGAGGCAAAGCTTAAGGCTACAGGTGTAGAAGAGGAAGAATTAGAAGCTGAGGAGTTAGACGAGGAATCAGATAACGAGCCAGAGATGAATTTTGCTGATATGGAAGAAATATCAGAAGAGGATTTGACCTTTGATGAGAAGGATTTCGATAACATCGATGAGCTTGCAGACGACGACTTAGACCAGTTAGAGGATGACTTTTTAGCATCTGTAGGTGCTAATCTGAGTTCATCAAACGATGATGACGATGCAGATGACGATGATTTCTCATTTGGAAACGATGAATTAGATTCTAAGATTTCTGAGCTTTTAAGAATAGCAAAGGCTCAAAAGAGTATTATCGAGGATTTTGAGATTGTAGAATTCTTAAAGGACTACAAGCTTGATGCAAAGCAGATGGAACGCGTTCTTATTTACTTGGAGCGCAAAGGTATAGATGTGCTTATTTCATCTGGTCCAGATGAAAATATGCTTTTATCAGCAGATGAGGAAGACCTTGAAGATATAGATATGTCTGTCCCAGACTCAGTCAGCATCGAGGATCCTGTGCGTATGTACCTTAAGGAAATCGGTAAGGTACCACTTCTTTCTGCAGATGAAGAGGTTGAGCTGGCCAAGAGAATGGAAGAGGGAGATATAGAGGCAAAGAACAAGCTTGCCGAGGCAAACCTTAGGCTTGTTGTTTCTATTGCCAAGCGTTATGTAGGTCGTGGTATGCTTTTCCTTGACCTGATTCAGGAGGGTAACCTTGGTCTTATGAAGGCTGTTGAGAAGTTTGATTACCGCAAAGGCTACAAGTTTTCTACATATGCTACATGGTGGATTAGACAGGCTATCACAAGAGCTATAGCTGATCAGGCGCGTACTATTCGTATTCCTGTGCATATGGTTGAGACAATCAACAAGCTTATCAGAGTGTCTCGTACACTGCTTCAGGATTTAGGCCGCGAACCAACTCCAGAAGAAATAGCTGAGGCTATGGGTATCACAGTTGAGAGAGTACACGAGATTCTCAAGATATCTCAGGAACCGGTATCTCTTGAGACACCTATCGGCGAGGAGGAGGACAGCCATCTGGGAGACTTCCTTCCAGATGAGAATGTTCCAGTACCTGCAGAAGCAGCCACATTTACTCTTCTTAAGGAACAGCTTAACGAAGTGCTTTCTACTCTAACAGAGCGTGAGCAAAGAGTACTTATCCTTAGATTTGGTCTTGAGGATGGTAAGGCTCGTACACTTGAAGAGGTAGGTAAGGAATTTAATGTAACACGTGAGCGTATCAGACAGATTGAGGCGAAGGCATTAAGAAAGCTTCGTCATCCAAGTCGCTCCAGAAAGCTCAAGGACTACTTAGACCAGTAAAGTGCATATAATTAGATTTTTCACAAATGTATGATAAAATTATCCGATAGATTAAATTCGGTATTTGATTTGATTCCAGAGGCTGCTTCGGTGGCAGATATAGGCTGTGATCACGGATATTTGTCCATTGCTCTTGTTCAGTCAAGGAAGGCTCAAAGAGTAATTGCCATGGACATAAACAAGGGCCCAGTGGAGGCTGCTACAGAACATGTTAAGCTCTACGGACTTGAGGACAGTATTCTAATCAGGCGCTCAGATGGGTTGGACAAGCTATCAGATGGTGAGGCAGAAGTTATCGTTATATGTGGCATGGGCGGAGCTCTAATGCAGAGAATAATGCTAAAACACATAGATATGTGTCAGACTGCAAAGTGTCTTGTGGTGGAACCACAGTCAGAGATTGCTGATTTCAGACGGTTTTTATGTGCAGAATCCTTTGTAATAGAAGAAGAGAGCATGTGCGTGGAGGAAAATAAATATTATCCTATCATGCGTATCAGCTACAAGCCAGATGATTCAAGGCTAAAGCTTGATGATGCCCAGCTAAAATATGGTCCATGTCTCATACATAACAAGCCTAGGGGGTTGATGGCTTGGATTAACAAGGATGAGGCAGAATATCTTAGAATCAAATCAGAACTGGAGCAAAGAATTGAGTCAATGGATGAGACCCAGTCGAATCCAATAAGACTTAGAATACAAGAACTTGAACATGACTTAGAGACCATTCGTAGGGCACGTGAGGCTATGGGGAGGTAAAGTAATGGCAAAGATAATCTGTAAAGGCGTAGAGAAAACTTATGAGGATGGCACAAAGCTTGCAGTAGTTGCCAAAGATTTTCAGCACTTGTATGAGGATGATATCATTTTGTCTGATTACAAGGGAAAGCTTACTGAGCTATATAAGACAGTATCAGGAGTAGGTGAGATTGAGTTTTTGACTGTTAAGGACAAAAATGGCAATCGTGCGTACAGAAGAAGTGTCACCATGATGCTTCAATGTGCCTTGGGAGACATTCTTCCGGAGGGAGCTAATCTTATAGTGGAGCATTCCTTGGGACAGGGTTATTTTTGTACCATCAAGGATGGTGCACAATTGACCAAGACGCAGATTGAGACCTTAAAAAATAAGATGCATAGTCTTGTTGAAAAAGATATACCTCTCAAGAAATATTCCATTAAAACCAGTCAGGCGAGAGAGCTTTTCTCCAGCTATAACATGACTAACAAGGAACAATTGCTTAAATATCGTACTAGCTCCAACATCAATGTATATGATTTGGATGGATGCGTTGATTATTTTTATGGCTATATGGCATATTCTACAGGAGTACTCAAGTACTTTGATATTATTCCATATGAGCATGGGTTTATGTTGCTTTTCCCAGATCCTAAGGATCCTAAAAAGGTGGCAGGGTTTGAGCCAAGACCTAAGCTGTTTTCTGTATTACAGGAGGCTATAGATTTTGGGGATACTATGCGAGTTCCAACGGTTGGAGCTCTTAACGAGGCATTGGCTCATGGTCGCGCACAGGAGATTATTTTATCCCAGGAAGCTATAATGGAACGGCAAATCGGAGATTTGGCAGCATCTATAGCAAGCAACTCCAAGATAAAATTTGTAATGATGGCAGGTCCATCTTCTTCTGGAAAGACAACATTTTCACACAAGCTGTCAGCTCATCTTAGAGCTTTGGGATGCGTGCCACATCCGATACCACTTGATGACTATTATCTCAACAGAGATCAGATGCCACTTGATGAATTCGGAGAAAAAGATTTCGAGAGTATAGAAGGTCTTGACATCGAACAATTTAATGACGATATGTCACGCTTACTGGCAGGAGAGAGGGTGGAGCTTCCTACCTTCAACTTCAAGACCGGCAAACGAGAATACAACGGCAAATATATGCAGCTTGGAGCAGATGATATCCTGGTAATAGAGGGCATACATGGCTTGAATGAGAGAATGAGTTCATCTCTTCCATCAGAGTGCAAATACAAGATATATCTGTCTGCGCTAACACAGCTTTCCATAGATGAGCACAATCCACTGTCTACTACAGATGGAAGACTCATAAGAAGAATAGTAAGAGATGCCAGAACGAGAGGCACATCTGCAGCTAATACCATAGCAATGTGGGACAGTGTAAGAAGAGGCGAAGAGAAGAATATTTTCCCATTTCAGGAAAAGGCAGACTATATGTTTAATTCAGCTCTTGTTTATGAGATGGCTGTACTTAAGCTTTATGCCATGCCTCAGCTGTATGCGATAGAGCCATCGCATCCAATGTACATGGAGGCCAAGAGGCTTATCAAGCTGTTGGATTATTTCCTTCCAATGGCACCAGATGACATTCCAAACAATTCACTCATTAGAGAGTTTATTGGTGGAAGCTGTCTCAATGTTTAGTTAATATAAAGGTTCGGTAAGTGATCGCTGCTGGATTCGCAAGATGACAGGAGAGGAAAGTCCGGGCTTCACAGGGCAAGAATGCCAGTTAACGGCTGGCGGAGGTAACTCCAGGGATAGTGCAACAGAAAGTAAACCGCTACAGAGGTGGCAATTTATTTGTCACTTTTGCATGTCTTGGTTCCCTTCGGGGACTATGACGTAGTAAGGATGGAAGGGCAGTGTAAGAGACTACCGGTGGGCTGGTAACAGTTCATGCAATGTAAACCCCATTCGAAGCAAGTTCTAATAGGTGCGTACGCGGCCCGCCAGCACCAGGTTGAACGCTTGAGGCTATTGGCGACAGTAGTCCTAGATAGATGATCACTCACGACATAACCCGGCTCATAGCCGAGCCTTTATTATTATTATATATTTATTATATTGTCTTTATCTGTAATTGAGGGGAAACAATTGGAGAAGATCAAGGTTCATTACAGTGTAGGTAAGTTAATAGGCATAAGTTTCATTGGGCTTGCAATTATTATTTTCGTTTGGTGGCTTTTGGCTTATATTCAAAGTAAAAACTACTATTACGAGTATGAACTTGATGGTCCTTGGGATGCTTACGTTGATGGAGAACAGATAGCTTCAGGTGAAGTCTTGGACGAAATCAATTTTGGAGTTAACCCAAGACTTACCAAATACGACCTGTATACTGTGATTCCTGAAGAGATAGGTACAGGTTATACAGTAGAATTTTTTGCGTGCTTGTGTTCTTTGGAGGCATATGTTGATGGCCAAAAGATATATGATTATGCATCTGATCAGATAGCCTTAGATCATATGGTTGGAAGTGGATATCATTTCATTAATCTGCCTGCAAATTGTGGCGGTAAGCAGTTTTGGATTCATATGGTGATGAATGAATACAATGCCAGCACAGGTTATGTTATTCCACGTGTATCCAAGACCAGGGAAGCACTTACTGTATTTGCAGCCAGTCAGGCTATCAACTCGGTTATAGGTATTACCCTGATTGGATTAGGCTTTATTCTTACAATCGTTGGTATTTTTACATCCATTGCCAATCCGATGTATACCCGTATTATTTTTATTGGACTGTTTTCTTTTTTGATGGGAAGCTGGTCTGCATTAAACAATAAGATAGGTCAGATTTATTCATTAAACAGAACCAGATATTCCGAGCTCGAATATGTAGCTTTGTATTGGGCACCGGTAGCCTTTGGCATTATAGTCTGGCTTATGAGAAAAGAAGACAAAACCTGGAGAAAGAACTTTGTGTTGGGCCTTACTATGGTTTTAGCACTGTTTTCATTTTCTTCCATGGTAATGCACTATACCAATACAGTGAGATTTCCACAGATGCTGTCATATTTTCATATTCTAGGAGGATTATCTCTACTAGGATTGATGGTGGCAGGCTTTTTATCAGTAACAGACAAGAGCAGATCCGAATATGTCACAACAATAGCAATCATCATTTTGGTGGAAGTATTGGCCCTTGACGTTATTAGATTTAATATTCAAAAATATTTGGCACCCAATATAGTACTTTTGCTAAATAGTTTAATTCCAATAGGAACGATTTTCTTTATAACGATGCTGTTGTTTTCTTATCTTTTGTATCTGTATGACATGATTATGTCCAATGCGGAAAAGGAGATGCTCACAAATCTGGCATATCATGACATCCTTACAGGACTATTAAACAGAACCAAGTTTGACGAGACTATCAAAGAAATAGATTCTTCAGGTATAGATTTTGCTATTATCAATTTTGATGTCAATGGTCTCAAATCTGTAAATGACACCTTCGGACATGAAGAAGGGGATAATCTCATCAAGATATTTGCAAAGATGCTGGAGGATGAATTTGGTACTCTTGGCTCATGCTACAGAATGGGTGGGGATGAGTTTTTAGTAGTTGTTGATGATAGATACTTTAACAGCATAGAAAACGCACTTCGTAAGCTTAAGTCAGCGCAAAAGGCTGTTTCAGCAGGACTTAAATATGAGATAGACGCAGCTTATGGCCTGGCTTTCAAGAGTGAGGTTGCTGGAGGTACTGTTGAAAATGTGTACTCTCAGGCGGATAAGAGAATGTACGAAATGAAGATTAGAGCACATAATAGTAGAACCTATCAAAGTATGAATTTTGTTCCTAACTGGAAGGAATAGTGTAGGTGTAATATGGAATACAAAGCCGGTGAATATCTGGTGCATGAAACCAGTGGCGTATGTCAGATATCTGATATAGAAGATATGGAATTGATGGGAAAGGGTTCTCTTAAGACCTACTATATCATGACGCCTGTTTTTAAGCCCACAGCCAAGGTTTTCACCCCAGTCAGTGGAAGCAGTATTAGGTTAAGACCTGTTGCCAGTAGGCAGAGATTTAAGGATATCATAGAAGGAATTGGTTCTATAGAGATAATAAATGAGTCTAATGACAGGCTACGGCAGGAGAGGTTCAAGGAACTTTTGGCCGAATTTACACCAGAAGCCCTGGCAATATTGGTAAAGACCGTGCTTATAAGAATGTGGGCAAGAGCAGAGTCTGGTAAGAAGACTATGGCTTCAGATGAAAAGAGCCTGGCGGTTGCTGGTAAGAAATTATACGAGGAGATGGCCTTTTCCATGAATATGGATATAGCTGATGTTCAAAGGATGTTTGAAGAAAAAGTAAAAGAGCATTCCCAAGACATAATGACACAACTTACACTATGAATCCAAATACACTTAACATATTGGTTACGTACATAAGTAACAATAGATTACTAAAAAAAACTGTACAGACTGCAGATAAAGCAATAACATATATAACAGTGTTGCTATATGCAGGTTTTTTAATATATTCTTTTGCTGTAAGAGATATCGTGGGAGTAGAGCTCTTTATTAAAAGTGCGTTAGTTCCAGGGATTTCCTTTACAGTTGTATCTTTGTTTAGAAAAATAGTCAGTGCTCCAAGACCTTATGAGGTGTATGGATTTACACCGGCTATCAACAAAGACACAGTGGGAAAAAGTTTTCCCAGCAGACATGTATTTTCGATTTTTATGATTTCAATGACATACCTTCAGGTATCGCTGATGCTTGCTGTAATTATTGGAGCAGTAGGCCTGCTTTTAGCAGTGATACGCGTTGTAACAGGTGTACATTTTATAAAGGATGTTATTGCAGGAGCACTTATCGCATTTGTTTTTGCTCTTATAGGATTTTCAATATAATTTGAGGATGGTTAGTTATGAAAAAAACTGCAAAGAAGACCTTGGCTATTCTTTTTAGCTGTTTAGGATATGCCCTGGCGATATTCGTTGGAGGATATGTGCTGTTTTTAAGACCTGTGTTTTTACTTTTTACAGGATTTACAGCAGGAACCCTTACCAAGACACTGCTGGTAAGGTGTGTAATTGAAGTATTTATTGCATCTACGGTAGGTGGAGCAATATGGTGTATATTTGATATTATCGCTGGTTTATTCAGAGATTATCCAGAAGATATATAAGTTTTAAGACTGTTTCTAAAATGAGACAGTCTTTTTTTTATGAAGACTTGAGTCGGTTTGTCAGATGTAATATACTTTTGATATCTATGAAAATGGGAGTAATATGGAATCTTTAGAGCATCTGATAACCAGGTCCATTAGGACATATTACAAAAATAGGTTGATTGCGCCTATCATATATCTGTGTTTTATGGTTGTTATAGCGGTTATTTATCCTGTTATGAACCTTATTGCACCTTCAGATTACAGCGAAGATGGAATCAATCTCAGCAGGATGCATCAGGAGGACGAGCGCTTTGGAACCTTTAAGCTGTATAACCTGTATTTTACAGGCTACATCAAGTCCTTGGGAGACAACACCATAGGTTACTATTATTACACTATGATAGGTAATGATTGTGTGGTTGTGCTTTTAGACCCACTCACATGTCAGCAGGGAGAGCCTATTATATCTGAGGTAAGAATATTAGGTGAGGTGTTACTGGATTCTACTATTACCACAGAGATGTTATCTAATCTTGCTACAGATCTTAACTGGAGTGAACAGGGTATCATGGAGACTGTATCCAGATATACAATCTCGGAGCCAGACGCCAATTCGTTGCCAGTTAGTCTGGTTAAATGGATTTATATATTAACTGGGCTGTTTACCGTAGTAGCAATAGTAACGTACAGTATGTTTATTGCTTTTCCACAGTTTTGCCCATCCATGTTGCATTTATATGCTTATGGCAAGCCAATAGATATTTTGGAACAGGCAGAACAGGAGCTTTATGAAGCACCACAGCTGGTCGCAGGTGATATGTATATTACAGAGCATTATTTTGCCCAGGTATCACCATATGGAGTGGCCCTTGTGCCTTTGGCAGAGATACTTTGGGTATATAAGTATTCCAAGCTTAATACTTTAATATGGACACCTCTAAAGATCAACTATTATCTGTATATTGTTGCAGGTAAACGTCAGTACATCAGGTGCCCCAAGAGTTCAAACAAGGATTTGGATGGCATTATGGACTATCTTTATGCAGCTAATCCAGACATTTTGGTTGGCTTTACAGAGGAAAACAGACAGATTGTCAAACAACATAGAGATGCTATCAGCTACAGACGTAGACTGGTCAAGCTCCTTATGACCAAGATATAGATATGAGATTTTGCTTTAGCTGGGCTAATGAACCATGGGCAAGAACA
>JABUSV010000010.1 GCA_021442555.1 Pseudobutyrivibrio sp.
TTTATTCGCTTTTACTTTATTAATTTATATATTTTTTGGATTAATACCATTTATTATATTTTTATTTTCTAAAAATAATATTTGGTTCAGGATTACTTGTTCTTTTTCTACATATTTTTCTTTAATTTTTAGTTTTATTTATTTATGCACAGGTTTTTATAAAGTTCATTTTGCAAACGATATTGATAACACTGGCGGCGGATACATAATTATTGGTGTGGAGGAAAAAAACGGAACTCCGCATTATCCGCTTGAAGGTGTGAATCAGAGTGAAATTGATAACATATCAATCTTAGATATTATCGAAGTATCAAAATCTGATAAAAAGATGATAGGAGATAAAGTTAAATTCATTTATTTAAAAGAATTAGGAAATGCGGATATATCAACAGAATTCACCTCAAAAGATTTTGAATCAGCTTTAAAGGAAATAGTGAAGGATTAAATGCATTATGTTTAAAACACGTAAAAAATCAATTATTATAGGAGTTCTACTGATAATTGGATTAATTATACTTGATCAATTTACTAAAAAACTAGCAATAAATCTCAAAAATACAGAAGATATTATATTAGTAAACAATGTACTTCAGTTGCATTATTTGGAAAACAACGGAGCAGCATTTTCAATTCTACAGGGAAAACAAATATTCTTTAAAATACTTACTCCTATAGCTTTAGCTATAATGAGCTATATTTATATTAATTTAAGTAAAGTAGATAAATTTAATGATATAAAACTAATTCTAGTATTTGTTTTCGCCGGAGCAGTAGGCAATTATATAGACAGGATTAGATTTGAATATGTAATTGATTTTATTTACTTTTCATTAATTGATTTTCCTGTATTTAACATAGCTGATTGCTATGTTACATGTTGCATGTTCTTATTAATCATACTAATTTTGTTTAAATACAAAGAGGATGATTTTGATGATATGATGAAATTAATTCGTCCAGGGAAAAAACATGAATGAAGAAATTATTCGAGTAGAAGATGATGAGTCAGGCATAAGAATCGATAAATACCTTGGTGATATTTATACAGATATATCACGAAGTCGTTTTCAGAAGCTTATTCTTGAAGGATATATTTTAGTTAACGGGTTAAAAGTAAAAAATAAATATCAGGTTCAACCAGGCGACGAAATAATAATATTAGAAAGTTCAAGTAATGAAGTTGATATCGTTGCAGAGGATATACCACTCGACATCTTATATGAGGATGATGATATTATCGTAGTGAATAAACCTAAAAACATGGTTGTACATCCTGCTCCAGGACATTATACAGGAACCTTAGTCAATGCGCTGATGTTTCATTGTAAAGATTCTTTATCTGGAATCAATGGTGAAATAAGGCCTGGTATTGTACACAGAATCGATATGAATACGACTGGTTCTTTAATTGTATGTAAAAATGATTTTGCTCATAATTCTATAGCTCTTCAAATAAAAGAACATAGCGTTAATAGAATCTATGAAGGGATTGTAAAAGGCAACGTAAAATCAGATAAAGGAACAATTGAAGGCCCAATAGGACGTAATCCAAAGGATCGTATGAAAATGGCAATAAATCATGAACATGGAAAACCTGCCATTACTCACTATGAAGTCATTAATAGATATAATGGTTACACACATTGTAGATTTAAATTAGAAACGGGAAGAACCCATCAAATCAGAGTACATATGTCCAGCATAGGTCATCCTTTGTTAAATGATGATTTGTATGGTGGTCAGAGTACATTTAAACATCTTCAAGGTCAATGCTTACATGCCAAAACAATAGGTTTTATTCATCCTAGATCTAAAGAATATATTGAGGTAGAAGCACCATTACCAGAGTATTTTTTAAATTTATTAAATATACTTTAAATATACAAAAGAAGCTAGAATAACTAGCTTCTTTTGTATTAATCTGGTTTATTAAAATCCACTGCATTAGCAGCTTGGCGTTTATGTTCATCTTCAATAGCTGCATAGTAATCTATTGTAGTGTTAATATTTTCGTGTCCAAGAACATCTGCAACAAGTCTGATATCACCTGTTTCCCTATAAAGCGCAGTTCCATATGTACTACGTAGTTTATGAGGTGTAATTTTTTTATTTGGCACAGCAGCTTGTGAAAATTTTTTAACAATTCTTTCTATTGCATCAACACTTATTCGTTTGCCTTGTTTTGAAAAAAATAACGCATTTTCATGGCCTTCAACAGGATTAACGTATTCTCGTTCCCCTTTAATGTAATATTCAAGAGCATCATGGACAGCATCTCCAAAATATAATACGTCTTGCCCACCACCTTTTCTAACAATTATCATCGAGTTGACTCTTAAATCAACATCGTTAATATCTAATCCATTGCATTCAGATACGCGAATTCCTGTGTTAATCATTAGTGTCAATATTGCCAAATCTCTATATTTAGTTTTTTCGCATATTTTTCGCTGGCGTTCTGAACCAATATTTGTTCCAGTTTCTATGGCTTCAAGTAATGCTTGAACCTCGTAATTATTCATCCTTACAATATTTTTGTCTTTTTTTAGTTTAGGCAAAGGCGCTAATATACAAGGATCATCTGTAATTAGTTTACGTTCATATAAATATTTGTACATACCACGTAAAGGAGCCATTTTTCGAGCAATTGCTTTTTTACCGTTTTCATGTATTTCACCATCTAAATTTAATTCTAAATATCGTTGGTATTCAATAATATCGTCTGTAGTAAATTGTGATAGAAGATTATAGTCGAAATCTTTTATTTCTATATTTTTTATTGCAGGATTTTGGTTTTTAATAAATCTAAAATATGTCAACAAATCATAGCAATATGATATTAAAGTACTTGGCTGTGTAGTTAATTCCTTTGAATATATATAATCAGAACCAGCCTTAGGTAACAGATTGATAAGTTCACGAAGTTTTAATTTTTGGGTTTTAGTTTTATCTTTATAGAATTGTGAATCTTTTCCCATATTATGTTTTCCTCACATCTTATATATTTTTTTACATTATTCTTACGGCATGGTATCAACTAATTCAAATATTGCATTTAGTCTTGCAGTATGGCATTTACTTTTTCAAGTTACAAATTACCCACTATCTGATATTATCTAGCGGAAAAACAGATATTTATCCGCTAGATATATATTTTAATAATACTACTCATTTCACAAAAATTCAATATTTTTCTAATATAATCAATCCAACTAATAAAATATATTACGGGGATAAATATATGAATGTTGTATTTTGTAAAGATTGTGAGCATTTCGTAACTAATAAAAACGAATCTGCTAATATAGAAACCAGCGATTACAGGTGTGCTAATATACGCGGATTAATATATCCAACTCCTGAGGATTATTGTTCACGTGCAGAACGTGTAAAAAGATATAACACATCTTCGTTGGATCAAATAACAATTGATGCGTTAATAGCTATTAGAGATAAACAATAATGCGATAAACTTAAAATAGTTTATCGCATTATTTTATTAGTCATTATCTTGATATATGCCATACTCTTCCATTTTATCTATAATTCGATTCCGAACTATATCTGCAATTTCAGGAGTCTTTAAATCCTTATATTCGTCATAGTATAATGGATCAAGAAATATTACTTTTGTTGTTACAGGTCCTGTTTTGAAGCTATTAAACGCCAAATATGAATCAATAAGACATACAGGTACTATAGGAGCCTTGGCCTTGGTGGCACATTTAAAGCTTCCTGGTTTAAAAGACTGTACAATATTTCCATTCCTGTTATAACCTCCCTCAGAAAAAATAATATATTTCTTACCGGCTTTTACTTCATCGGTCATGGCATTGATAATCGCCATGTTTTGACGTACATTATCAAGTTCTAATCTTTTAGCGCCTAGCAGATCAACCATTTCTCTTACTAAAAAACCATAACTTTTCGCTTTATCCATAACAAAAGTGCAAGGTTTTCTGTGAGCATACATAATACCTAATACATCATATTTTCCTTGATGATTTGGAAACATTACATAGCCGCCTTCTTCTGGCAGATTCTCTGTTCCATACACCTCTGTAGTTATTCTGGCAGATTTTTTTAGATATCTAACTAATCTAAGCGCATAAGCATATCTGGTCTTCTCAGGGTATTCATCAGGATGCTTGACCATCTTACGCATTGTAGGTATTAGATAAGGTCCTCTTTTTGCATTTAATAAAATAGCCCAATAAAACTTAAACATTGTGTCTCCTAATATATATAGATTTAACTAGACTATTTTAGCACAAATAAACAAATTCATAAATATAATGATTACAATACTTCATAAGAATAATATGGTATAACCAAATACTCTCCAGCATGAATATCTTCATATTCACCAATATGATTTATTTGTCTAACCTCTCTGATATATTCTTCTCTGTTGTTATGATCGGTTGATATGTATGTATCAGCAATGGACCATAAGCTGTCACCGGATTGAATCTGTATACTGGTATAATACTTAAATTCTTCTCTACTATTTGATGCGGTAACTTGCGACTTAAATGATAATATAAATGCAAATAATATTGTTATTATTACAAGAAATAATATAAGCTTTCTTCTTCTGACTATTAACTCTGCTTTTGATACTCTTCTATTCATATTGCCTCCGTTCACATGTTCGAAAACATCTGTTCTGAACAAAATATAGCAAACAAATATTTGTTTGTCAACAAAAATTCGAACAGAATTTCGGAAAATATGTTTGCAAATATGCGTTTGCTATGTTATTCTAAATATAGATTTTAGAAGTTGAAAGGAGCGCAATATATGGAGTATGGTAAAATCTCTGCCAAGCAGCGTGAAATACTTGAAGTTATCAAGAATGAAATATTAAATAAGGGATATCCTCCTACTGTAAGAGAACTTTGTGATGCGTGTAATCTTAAATCTACATCATCAGTACACTCACACCTTGAGACTTTGGAGAAAAATGGTTATATACGAAGAGACCCTTCTAAGCCAAGGGCTATAGAAATATGTGATGACAATTTCAATTTAGTGAGAAAAGAAGTTGTTAATGTTCCTATCATAGGTAAGGTGGCTGCAGGATTACCTTTATTGGCTGTCGAAAATATTGACAACTACTTCCCTATTCCGGCTGAACATATGCCTAATGTACAGACATTTATGCTTATTGTTAAGGGCGAATCAATGATTAATGCTGGTATATTGGATGGAGACACAATACTAGTTCAACAACAGAGTACAGCCAAAAATGGTGACATGGTGGTTGCATTAATCGATGATTCATGTACTGTTAAGACATATTACAAGGAATCTGACCATATTAGATTACAGCCTGAGAATGACAATATGGATCCTATAATTGTCCCTGATTGTCAAATACTCGGAAAAGTATTTGGTGTATTTAGATTTTTCTAATTTCATAACAAAAAACAGCTCCTGGGTTATATTCATACCAGGAGCTGTTTTTCACATTTTAAAGTTCAGATGCGTCAAGTAATATTCCGTCTTTCCAGATTCTTTCAAGATCATAAAAGCTACGATCTTCCTCAGTAAATAAATGTACGATGACATCTTCGTAATCTAATAGAATCCATGTAGATTGCCTGTTTCCTTCAATACTCTTTGCTGTCAAACCATTTTCATACATAACTCTATCTACTTCATCCTGCATGGCAAGAAGTTGATTCTGATTAGAAGCTGATGCCAATACAAAATAATCAGCTATAACTGAAACTTCAGATATATTTATTACTTTAACATCTATTGCTTTTTTATCATCTAATGCATTACATACTAGTTTTGTTAATTCTCTAATTTCCATAGGTTTCCTTTCCTAAAAGCTTGGCAAAATAGTCAAATGTCTCTATTGTAGTTTTATCCATAAGTTTTGGATTCTCACTTAAATAATTTATAGTGTCATAACATATTTCATAACAACATTTATCTATATCTTCAAATGCCAATCTGCGAAGATACTCAAGTCTTGGAGCCTTGTCGCGTCCAGGTTCAATATAATCAGCAACAAAAATAATTTTATCTAATAACGACATATTAGCACATCCTGTAGTATGACAGATAATTGCATGAATAATATCTTTATCGTCGATATCATATTTGTTTTTTGCGTAATACGCTCCTACTTTTGAATGTAGTAAATGTGGAAATTGATATTCAATATCAGTTATAGGAATATTATTTTTGTTACATATATCGATTCGTTTTTCGTCGGTAATGCATTTTGCACAATCGTGCAAAGCTCCTGCTATCATTGCATTATTAACAGGGTACCCCCATTTTGATGCTAACGCAGATGCAGTATAGGTCACACCCACAGTATGAATATACCTGCCTTGTTTTAATTCCTCTCTCATCTTATTCAGAAGCTTTATTACAATAGAATAATCATAAACAAAACCATATATTCTGTGTTCGATAATATAATTAAACACAGTCTCTGGTATTAGATCTTTATATTCTATCTTTTTTAAAATTCTATCACGAATATCTGAGGAAGATATCGACGATTGTTCTATAGTAATTAATTTAAAATCACCTGAATATTGATTTTTAAAAGCATCAATCTTAGAAGAAATCTGTATATTGTTATCGCCTAATCTCATTGCAATAAGTATTGTAGCAAGTGATGATATAATTTCAGGGTTCTTCCATTCATCAAAATAATCAATACTGTCACTTCCCATGATAAAAAACAAATCATCATCAGGGTGCTCTGCTTTATATTCTTGTAATGTAATATATGTATAGCTGATTTTTGGTCGATTAAGTTCTCTTTTATCTATATGAAAACAATCATACCCATTTATTGCTGCATTAATCATTGCGACTCTATCATAAACAGAGGAACCATCAATACAGTCTTTGTGTGGTGGTTGTCCTGCAGGCAAAAAATATACAACGTCTAAGTCGTATTGTTGCTTAGCTGATATGGCAATATTTAAATGTGCATTGTGTATTGGATTAAAGGTCCCACCATAAATGCCAATCCTAGACATAATCTTACTCCGGAAGCTTAATAGAAGGTTTCTTTGCAGCTCTATAAAGAATTATTTTTTTACCAATTACTCTTACTACTTGTGAATGTGTTCTCTCTGCAATAATACTTGCAATTTCCTTTGGATCATCATAGCAGTTTTTTAGTACGGAAATTTTAATCAATTCTCTTGCTGTTAAAGCTTCATCTACTGCTGTAATAATCTCTGGCGTAAGTGAAGCCTTACCAATTTGCATAATTGCATTCATATCTGATGCAAGAGAAGAAAGATATGCTCTTTGCTTGTTATTCATTCTTTACCTCTTTTTTATTTATAATAGTCAAAACACAGACCATACATTCTTACTGTATCTCCATCTTGAATTCCTCTTGCCTCAAGCTCTTTAAGAATACCTTGTTCCTTAAGGAAATTTTGGAAAAATAAAAATCCTTTTTCCGATTCAAGATTTGTATAGCCCAACATCTTTTCTATACGAGGGCCCTCCACTACATAATCTCCCTCGTCATTAATCTCTACTGTATATGGCTCATCCTCGAAAGCTCTAATTGTAGGATCAAATTCAGCCTCATAAGTTGTAATTTCATCAGGACATTGTTCAAGCAGGTTTTTAACCTCATATAGAAGCTCTTTTATGCCCATTCCAGCAACGGCTGATATTGGAAATACCTTAATGCCCTTTGGCTCAAATTCCGCCTTTAAAGCCTCAATAACATCGTTTGTCTGTCCTCCTAGAACATCGAGCTTATTTGCTGCAATAACCTGTGGTTTATTAAGTAAAGCCGGATCATAAGCTTCAAGTTCTTTTGATATTGTCTTTATATCTTCTATTGGATCTCGACCTTCTACAGAAGCACCATCAACCATATGTATAATGACTTTGGTACGCTCTATATGTCGTAAGAATTCATGACCTAATCCAATTCCCTCCGAAGCTCCTTCGATAAGTCCTGGAATATCTGCTATTACAAAACCATTAATATCATCTAAATCAACAACACCTAGATTAGGAGATAAAGTTGTAAAATGATAATTACCTATTTTAGGTTGAGCATTAGATACTCTTGATAAAAATGTTGATTTACCAACATTTGGATATCCAACAAGTCCTACATCAGCTATAACCTTAAGCTCTAATAATACTTCTATTTCTATGGCATCCTCGCCTGGTTTGGCGTATTTTGGTGCCTGCATGGTTGAAGTAGCAAAATGTTGATTACCCAAGCCTCCTTTACCACCAGGAAGAATAATCTGACGTCTGTTATTTCCTGACATATCAGCAATAACTTTACCAGATTCTGCATCATATATTACAGTGCCTTCCGGAACTTTAAGTACTATATCTTCACCATTCTTACCATGGCAATTATCCTTACCGCCTTCTTCGCCAGCTGTTGCAGCAAATTTACGTCTATGCCTGTAGTCAGTAAGCGTATTCATTCCCTCATCAACTTCAAAAATGACGTCGCCACCTTTGCCACCATCGCCACCATTTGGACCACCATTAGGAACGAACTTTTCACGTCTGAAACTCACATGACCGTCTCCGCCCTTGCCAGATTTTATAATTATTTTTGCTCTGTCAGCAAACATATATTTAATCTCCTGTAATTTAATAACTACATAAGTATTATTCAAATTAAAAAAATAGACCCGACTGTTCGTTAAAAACGCAATCGGGTCCTATTATTACTGCTCTCTTGGATAAACAGAAGCCTGCTTCTTGTCTTTTCCTTTTCTTTCGAAACGAAGTACACCATCTACTAATGCGAAAAGTGTGTCATCGCCACCCTTACCAACATTAACGCCTGGAAGAATCTTTGTACCACGCTGTCTGTAAAGAATATTGCCAGCCTTAACAAACTGACCGTCTGCTCTTTTTGCGCCTAATCTCTTTGACTCAGAGTCTCTACCGTTCTTAGTAGAACCAACTCCTTTTTTGTGAGCAAAGAACTGAAGGTTCATCTGTAACATGTTTTACACCTCCTTGTAAAGTAGCTCAATATATTTGCTACCGTATTCTTTCTGAATCTTTTCTAAGCCTAAACACATGGAATCCATTAATAACTTTAACTGCAAAGAATTCTCCTCTGAAAACTCCACATGTATATATCCACCATCTGGCGAAGCTTCGCATTTGATTGCGTCCTCAGTGAATCTTTCAATACTATTTACAGTATTAATAATCAAAACGGATACTGCAGAACATACAACATCCTTACCATATCTGCGATACTTGGCATGTCCGTTGAGCTCAAATCCATAATATCTGTTTTCTGACTTAGAAATAGTTATGCTAATCATAAATTAGCCGTTAATCTTTTCAATCTTAACCTGAGTGAATGACTGTCTGTGGCCATTCTTGTTGTGGTAACCGGTCTTTCTCTTGTACTTGTAAACGATTA
>JABUSV010000143.1 GCA_021442555.1 Pseudobutyrivibrio sp.
GACAGATGTGGTCAGCAAGACTTGTAGAAGCATGGTAGATGATGGTCTGGATCATCCAACTGTGTTTGAGGTAGAGACTGCAATCGCTTTTTTGTATTTCATACAGGAGAAGGTAGATATAGTTATACTTGAGACAGGTATGGGAGGGGCAGAAGATGCCACTAATGTGGTGCAAAAGCCACTGGCTACAGTGTTTGTGTCTATTAGCTATGATCATATGGGTTTTCTGGGAGATACAATAGAAGAGATTGCGCGTTGTAAAGCTGGGATTATGCGAGAAGGGGTGCCTGTAATATGTGCCAATATGCCAGTTGTTGAGTCCATGGGGAAAATGGCATGTGCTTTTGAGACACTAGCAATGGAAGCTAAGAAGAATAATGCTCCTTTATATGATGCTAATGAATATGATGTTCCTGAGAATATAAACATTCCGCTAGCTGGTGGATTCCAAAGGGATAATATGACAGCTGCACTGCTGACATATGATGTTCTAAAGGAGGTCCTTCCAGGGGAAAGAGCCGAGTATATCGCAGGATTAGAGTCTACAAAATGGCCTGGAAGATATGAGACCATTAGCAACAATCCTCGAATAATCAGAGATGGTGCCCACAATCCTGATGCCGTAAAAAGGTTACGTGAGGCTGTGGAAATGGATGATAATATCCAAGATAAAGTACACCTTATCATGGGAGTGTATGCAGACAAGGATTACGATGAAGAGATAAAAATAATCGCACCAATAGCTAAGTCCTTTACAGCTATTACCTCGCCGAACAGAGAACGTGCCCTGGATGGGAGGATACTTGCAAAAACAGCGGCGGGATTACTAACAGATATCCCTGTGTCTTATCAGGATAGCCTAAAGGAAGCCATTGATGCGACCTGTGCCTCAAGAGAGGATACTATTTTGATATTTGGTTCTTTGTCTCTGGCAATACTGACAGAAGAAATCACTAATTCTGGTTTTCCAGATACTCCTGAGCGTAAATAAGCTGATTGTCTGTTTCCTTGGAGTACTCACCCTCAGGACGTTCATATTCCAGTTCTATATCGGGGTTGATGCCAGTCTTGTGGATACATTCGCCACTTGGAGTATAGTAGTAGTTGGTGGTCAGCTTAATGGCTGTTCCATCAGCAAACTGCACTGTAGATTGCATGATACCCTTTCCAAAGGTCTTGGTACCGATAAGTGTTCCGTATTCGTAATCTCTGATAGCTCCTGCAAAAATCTCAGAAGCCGAGGCTGTATTACCATTTACAAGTATTACGATTGGAAGATCTACCTTGTGCTCGGCATCGGAAGTATAATCCTGACGAGTACCGTATTTATCCTCTGAATATACAACAATTCCCTCTGGAAGAAGATAATCAAGAGCTTCAACAGAGGCATCTACCAGTCCTCCACCATTGTCTCTTAGGTCAATGATCAGGCTGTCTGCACCCTGTGCTATTAGGTCATCGCAAGCGGCTATAAAATCCTGACCTGTTTTTGTGCCAAACTGAGACATCATAATATAGCCATTATTATCAGGTAACATCTCGTACTCTACAGTAGGAATATCTACATTGTCTCGGGTGACGGTTACTTTTATGGTTTCCAAGTCTCTTATAACTGTCAGTTCGACATCGGTGCCTGCATCTCCTCTTATATGCTGCACAAATGTATCCAATGACTCGTCCATACAGCTGTATTCATCGGCATAGGCAATAATATCATCTTTTTGTAAACCTGCTTTTTCTGCAGGAGAGTTAGGATATACTCTTGTAATTGTAACAGCACCGGTAGTGGTATCTTTTTGAAGCAGCGCACCGATTCCTGCATAATTTGCAGTAAGTGATTGCTGCAGCTCCTCAAATTCTTCAGCTGTATAGAACTCTGAATATGGATCATCAAGACTTTTGATTGCACCGTGATACGCACCATCAGCCCAGGCATCTTCATCTACATCTTCAAGATAATACTGATCCACAAAACTGTACAGGGATTCTAGTTTTTCTTCTGTGGAGCTCATATCTGTTGTGGTAAAAAGCTTGGCCATGCTGGTTTTTGAAACAATAATTGCAATTACAATGACGCATAGTATCAGGGAAAGAATAAATCCCACGATAAATCCTCCAAGAAATCTGTGATTCTTTTTGGAAGGTCTTATGTCATTACTATATACAGGAACACTGTGATTCTCCTGATGAAATATTTCGTCCATATAACACCTCTTTTGTCGAATAATTTTTCAAAACATCATTATAGCAGACATAAACTATATGACCAATATAAAGATTAGTTGAAAAAAATGTGAAATAGTGGTGAAGTGTGTAGAAAATATCAGAAAATGGGTATACCATGATAAAAGCTATATTGACATGGAGGTATCCTATGAATCTTTCAGAGAAACATTACTATGAGAAAAACAAGACTGCACAGATAGTATACTGGATAGTGGATGGCGTGATGTTTATTCTTTCTGCGGCAGCGTTATTAAAAAGCTTTTCATTACTTCTTCTGATTCGTGTTTTATGGTGTGGAGTTACTTTGTTTACCACGGCATTTCTGTTTAGAAAAATGAAATACAAACACAAATACAGATTGGTAGTTACTTTGTCGTTGGCAGTATTGTATCCATTGGTATTACTATCGGCTACGAATATATTTGTAACTAATCTGATGTACGCTATTTTGTTGATAGTAATGGTATATGGAGAATCTTCAGCTGTAATAGCTGGATCTACAGAAGCGCTTTTATTTTTAGTGATTTATGATATCTTTGCGGTAAAAGACGGAAGAATGCTGATAGAAGGAGCAGTATACCATATTATATTTGCATTGGTATGTTGTGTACTGGCATCTATTATATGTAAGCAGCAACTTAGACAGAGTAAGGAGTCTAATGATGAGGCAGACAGACTTATGGCTTCTACAAAAGAGACTGCAGAAAATATTGTTGATTTGGCTTCGAAGCTAAATGAAAAGTTTATAGCATCCCAGGATGCATCTGAGAGACTCAATGAATCAATGGAATCTACTCACAACTCAGTGCTTGAAATTGTAGAGGGAACAAGAAATACAGCAGCTGCCATTGAAAAACAGACGTCTCAGACTGCAGATATTTCCGATAGTATTCAAAAAGTTGGAGAGCAGGCAAATAATATAGGTGATATCTCGGCAAGAGTTGAATCAGTGGTTGAGGAAGGCGTAGATCTTATCAATCAGCTGAAGCAGCAGGCTGTAGAATTGGCAAATATCAACCTTGAGACACAGGAGACAACAAAGGCACTTAACGAAAGTATCAAGGATGTACACGATATTACAGACACGATTCTTGGAATATCCAACCAGACTAATCTGTTAGCTTTAAATGCGTCTATTGAGGCAGCAAGAGCTGGTGAGGCGGGTAAAGGCTTTGCAGTAGTTGCTGATGAGATACGTACTCTTTCTGAGAATACAAGGCAGGCAACAGAACAGATAGCAGAGATAATATCAAGACTTACCAAGGACGCAGATGACGCAGGGGATGCAATGGCTAAATCCGCAGAGTTTGCAAACAAGCAGCATGAGCTTATTGATGAGACTGGTGCAAAGTTAGATGACATTAAAACACATACAGATGAGCTTCATGCCGGAGTACTGGAGGTTAATGATTCAGTTAATGTGGTTGTTGAAGCTAACAGGGCGATTATGGACAGCATTTCCAACCTGTCAGCAACGTCTGAAGAGGTAGCAGCATCTACAGATACAGTGCTTCAGATTAGCACTCAGACAGTTGAAGCCTTAGGAGGCATGAACGAAAATCTTGAAGAAATCAATAACATCTCATTAAAGATGGATAAGATCGCAAGTAATGAATAAAGAGATAATAACTGATAGAGTAAGAGAAGTCTGAGGACTTCTCTCAGAGTGAAGACAAAGTCTCACATCCATTTGGATGTGAGACTTTGTCTTCACTCTGAGAGGCTAACAGTATGCCTCTTTTTTTATGTGTTCAAGTATTGAGTTTTTGGTCAATAAACTGCTATTTTCTATGTTGGTTTTCAGATATCCCAGCTTGATATCTTCGTTTGAAGCTATATAGCAGTCGACTAATCGGATATAGGAATCAGAAATATCTGTTTTGGTTCCTACTGCAAATTCTAATACGGTAATGGCATCATCTATTCTGTTTGCCTCCATGAGGGCAGCAGCATATCTGTTAAGGAGAATAGACACTCTGTCGTAATCTTCACCTATCTGGCACATGGTTTCAAAGTTTGGAACTCCATAGGACAGTTTTAAATCCGTGTTGCTTATTCCACCAAGGTTTAAAAGCTTGTGAGTAGAAAGCTCCTTCAGTTCATTTTCTATGGCCAAAACCTCTGTATCCTGGCTAAAATTTAATGGAAATTTGTCCATTGGAATGGTAAGATAGTTTAGATTAGTGATATCCTTGGCTAAAGTGCAGTTCGCGGCCTGTTCCCTGGCCCAGAACTCGTCCTCTTTTTGCTGTTGGATTTCCTTGACTTTGTTTCGTTTGAAGGCAAGCCAAAGAACGAAGATTATAAATATGGTTAAAAATGGAAAGCCCATTGGGTAACTCCTTTTTTACAGAATATCGAGGTTGTTTTATGAACAAGAAAAAAAGACAGATAATTTCATCAATTATATTGGTAATTGTGGTACTCAGCATGCTGTTTACCATGTTTGCTGCATATTTTCTCTAAACCTACATAAAAGTGTACAAATAACGTTGGTTTATGTCAATTACATTGGTTAAGGTGCACCTTATATTGAAATGGGTACTATGCTACAATTCTAGAAAAACGAGAGAGATTGTAAAATGAACAATAATAACAGACGTTTGATTATAAATTTTATAATGGCTTTTTCTGTAGCAGCATTTCTGCCAATGATGGCTCATGCCAGCGAAACAGAACCTGTAATCACTGATGAGGGTGAAGAATTCTTAGAGGAAGAGGTAGCACCACCAGATCTTAGAGTTATACCTAAGGGTATATCAATAGATGGCGTTGACGTTTCGGGAATGACCGTAGAAGATGCCAAGCTTGTGGTTGAACAGACTTATTCTAAGTACGATGATATAGTATTCACTCTAAAGGCTAACGACAAAGATGTTACTGCGACAAGACAGGATTTGGGACTTTGTGCCAAGAATTCTGATGTTACAGTTCAGGCTGCGACATACGGTAACAGCGGTAATCTTATAGCAAGATACATGGCAGCTGCAGATATAGAGGCTGGTAGAAAAAAGAACTTTAAGCTTTCTACAGGATGCAATATGTCTGCTCTTGTGTCATTTCTAGAAATTGCCTGCATGGAATTGGACGATGAACCAAGGAACAATTATCTGGTTAAAAATGGTTCTGAGTTTACTTTTATGGAGGGCAACTCGGGTGTTGTAGTCATGCAATCCAAGGCGGCTTCAGATATTGCTGAATATATTGAGCATGAATGGGATGAAAAAGACCATATTTTTGAGCTTACTACAGAGATAAAAGAACCTCTTGGAACCAGAGAAGAGCTTGCCGAAATCAAGGATTTGATGGGAAGTTGTGTGACAGATTTTAAGACTTCTGCAGCAGGTCGTAAGCAAAATGTTACCAATGCAGTTGGCTTTATCAATGGAACGGTGTTGTATCCTGGTGAGGAGATGTCTGTGCATCAGGTGATCAGTCCCATGACAGAGGAAAACGGATATGCGCTTGCAGGATCATACGAAAACGGCACTACTGTCGATACTATTGGCGGAGGCATCTGCCAGGTGTCCAGTACTTTGTACGGTGCAGTTCGTGAGGCTGAGCTTGGAGTGGTTACAAGAGCGGCACATTCCATGACTGTTACCTATGTAGAACCATCAAAGGATGCTGCCATCGCAGGAGATATCAAGGATTTTCAGATTAGAAATAACAGAGAGACACCTGTCTACATCGAAGGATATACCACCAACTCTGATGTAGTGTTTAACATCTACGGCAAGGAAGACAGAGATCCAGGGCACAAGGCCTTATATATTACAGAAGTAACCAGTGTTACAGTGCAGAATACACAGTGGATACCAGATCCAAATATCGGACTTGGTATATTGCAGCGAGTGTCTTCGGGACACACCGGCTGTACTGCCAGACTCTGGAAGATAGTAACTCAGGATGGTGTAGAGGAAAGCCGCAAGGTATATAACAATAGTACCTACAATCCATCTGACAGAATAGTACATGTAGGTGTTGGCACGGAAGATGCCGGAGTGGCAGCCGCCATGACTGCTGCGGTAAACAGTCAGGATCCTACAGTTATAGCTAATGCTGTGGCAACATATGCCCCATGGGTTGTAAATTCAGTACCTTATGAGATAGTACCTACCATCCATGTCACTGGTGAACCAGGACCTGGTGGGGTTACAAGCAGTCCAGCACCGACGGAGCAAGCGCCAACAGAGGGAGTACCTGCAATATAGTAAAATATAAAAAGATATGAAATTAGGAAAAGTAGAACCTAACATTTTTGACAGGTCAATATATAAACAATTTCATACAGTAAGACCGGAAGTAGTAAGCGGCAAGCCCCGATTTGGGTCTGATTATGCCACTGTTGAAACAGATGGCAGACAGGTTGTTTTGGCTAGCGCTTCTGTTAGCTTTGCTACAGAGCTTATGGGGTATGCAGCTGTTAATTTTGCACTCAATAATCTTGTGGTATCAGGGGCTGAGCCAGTGGGTATCATTTTAGATATAACGCTGAGTCAGCGAATGAGAGAAATCAAGCTAAGGGCTATTATGGAACAGGCCCAGGCTGTGTGTGAACAATATAATCTTCAGATTATGGGAGGACACACAGAGGTATCAGATGCAGTGATTAGACCAATCGTATCTTGTACAGCAGTGGGCTTGGAGGACAAAAAGCTATCCTCTGTAAATATGAGAGCTGACCTTGATATTGTAATGACAGGACATATTGGAATGATGGGAACATCCGTTATTGCAGCAAATAACAGCAAGGAGCTTGTCAACAGACTTCCTGAGTATCTTATAGATACGGCAATATCATTTTCCGACAGTGTGTCGGTTATTCCTGCAGCAAAAATCGCAGCATCGCTGGATACTACAATAGCAATGCATGATGTGGCATCGGGAGGTGTTTTTGCGGCAGTGTGGGAGCTGTGTGAGGCATCTTCCTGTGGAGCAAATATTGATTTGAAGGCAATTCCTGTCAGACAGGAAACTATAGAGATTACGGAATATTTTGGCATTAATCCTTATGAGCTCATGGGACAGGGAGCTTTACTTATTGCCACAACTGATGGGACGGGATTAGTGAACAGGCTTAATGAAGCGGGGGTAGCATCCGCCATTATCGGAAAGTCCACCTCTTCAAACGACCGCATCGTGACCAATGGTGATGAGATCAGATTCATTGAAAGACCAGTGTCAGATGCGTATTACAGCACATTACATTAATTCCTAAGGAGGATATTACATGAGAGAGAAGATATTAAATTATATCGAGCATAACAGCCGTATTGATATGTCAGACCTTGCAGTTATTCTAGGTTGTGATGAAGTAACACTTGCAAATGAGCTTGAGGCAATGGAGGATGAGCATATTATTTGTGGGTATCCTACTCTTATCAACTGGGACAAGACAGGCGTAGAGAAGGTTTCAGCTCTTATAGAGGTCAGAGTAACACCACAAAGAGGCATGGGATTTGATAAGGTTGCAGAGAGAATCTACAACTATCCAGAGGTTAACTCTGTATATCTTATCTCAGGTAACTGTGATTTTATGGTTACTCTTGAAGGACGCACACTTAGGGAGATTGCAGATTTTGTTTCTGACAAGTTATCTCCACTTGATTCAGTGTTGTCAACAAAGACTAACTTTATCCTCAAGAAGTATAAGGACCATGGAACAATCATGGCAGAGACTCACAGAGATGAAAGAGAGTTGGTGAGCCCATGAGAAATCCATTAAATAAAACTATCACAGAGATTCAACCATCTGGTATCAGAAAGTTTTTTGATATAGTTGCTGAGATGCCAGATGCCATATCTCTTGGTGTAGGTGAGCCTGACTTTGACACACCTTGGAAGGTTAGAGATGAGGCTATTTATTCCCTTGAAAGAGGCAGAACTTTTTACACTTCCAATGCTGGACTTAAGGAGCTTAAGGTTGAGATTTCCAGCTTCTTGAACAGAAGATATGGCCTCGAATACAATCCTACTAACGAGATGATTATGACAGTAGGTGGTTCCGAAGCTATTGATATAGCTTTGCGTGCCATGTTAGATCCAGGGGATGAGGTGCTTATCCCACAGCCAAGCTATGTATCGTACGAACCATGTACAGTGTTAGCAGGCGGTGTCCCTGTGTTTATTGATTTGCAGGAAAAAAATGAATTCAGACTTACTGCAGAAGAATTAGAAGCAGCAATTACAGATAAGACCAAGATTTTAATTATGCCTTTTCCTAATAATCCAACAGGTGCAATTATGGAAGAGGAAGATTTGGCACCTATAGTTGATTTGGTTATCAAGCATGACTTGTTTGTTCTTACAGACGAGATATATTCAGAGCTTAACTATAATGGTAAGCCACATATATCTGTTGCTTCTTTTCCAGGAATGAAGGAAAGAACAGTATACATCAATGGTTTTTCAAAATCTCATGCCATGACAGGATGGAGATTGGGCTATGCATGTGCGCCTGAAATGATAATCCAGCAGATGTTAAAGATTCATCAGTTTGCAATCATGTGTGCTCCAACTACCAGCCAATATGCTGCAGTAACAGCAATCAGAGACTGCGATGCAGATGTTGAAGCAATGAGAGACGAGTATAATGCTAGGCGCAGATATCTTCTTCACAGATTTGAGGACATGGGAGTTAAGTGCTTCGAACCATTTGGAGCATTTTATATTTTCCCATCCATTCAACAATTTGGTATGACTTCGGACGAGTTTGCTACCAAGCTGTTACAGGAAAAAAAGGTTGCAGTTGTGCCAGGAACCGCTTTTGGTAAAAGCGGGGAGGGCTTTGTACGTATTTCCTATGCATATTCATTGGATGCTCTTAAGCGCGCAATGGATCGCATCGAGGAATTTGTTAAGGAACATAATAATTAATATGTCATTTATTAGATCAAAGGAACTGGTTCATGAATACATAAGACGTGATGAAGAGGGCAATGTGGAGAGCATCCAGACTGCCCTTGATCACGTCAACATAGAGGTTCAGCAGGGACAGTTTATTTCAATTCTGGGACATAACGGCTCAGGCAAGTCCACCTTTGCAAAGCACATCAATGCATTGCTTACTCCCTCTGAGGGAACAATCTG
>JABUSV010000168.1 GCA_021442555.1 Pseudobutyrivibrio sp.
TTACTTCAAAAAAAAGCCAGTAAGCGTAAAGCTGATTGGCTTTTTGTGATTGAAGGAATACGAGCTGTATCAGAGGTTCCATATAATCTGCTACAGTCTGTTTATATAACTTCGGAATTGCTCTCAAGCGAGTCCGGAGCTACTTTTATTGCAAAAATTAAAAAAGAAGCGCCTCATGTTGTCGTAGAAGAGGTGTCTTCCAATGTATATGCTGCTATGAGCGACACCGTGTCGCCTCAGGGATTGTTAGCTGTAGTAAAGATGTGTGACTATACCATGGAGCAGGTATTAGGAGAAGATCAGGGGGTAACACCTCATGTAATTATTCTTGAATCCTTGCAGGACCCTGGTAACATGGGTACCATCATAAGGACTGCTCTTGGAGCAGGAGCTACAGGCATTATTATGAACAACACAACGGTAGATATCTATTCTCCAAAGGTGGTAAGGTCTACCATGGGCGCTATTTTTAAGATGCCACATATTGTGGTTGATGATTTGCATGCCACCATGGAGGAGCTGAAAGCTAAGGGCGTGAAGTTGTACGCAGCGCACCTTAAGGGAGAGAAATTCTACGATGAATTTGACTATACCGTGGGATGTGGATTTTTAATTGGCAACGAGGGTAACGGACTTACAAAAGAGACGGCAGACAGGGCTTCTGAGTATCTCAAGATTCCAATGGAGGGAGGTCTTGAGTCCTTGAATGCATCGGTGGCGGCAGCTATTCTTATGTATGAGACTCACAGACAAAGAGGATAGAATATAGTTATGAGGATATGGTTTAAGACCTGGTCAGATTCGCATCTGGTTCGGGATATGGTTGTGGAAGACAACAGTGATGAGACCAGGACCCACAAGGTTTTCAATGCCTTAACCAAGGCTTGCTATGAGTTCGATCTCAGTCAGCCAATGTGGTTAGATGCAACAGTAAGAGAATTTAAAAAGAGAGCCAAGGCTCGCTTTTATCAGGATAATTTTGTGGATTCGATTGATTTTGATTACCTGGAGATTCAGGTGTTGGAAGAAGATTAGAATATGAATAGTAAAAGTGTTGACCTGCTTAATGGTTCCATTTGTAAATGTATAATGCAGTTTTCCTTTCCTCTATTTTTAGGACAACTGCTTCAACAGTTGTACAATCTGGCGGATAGCTGGGTATTGGGCAACTTCGCTGAACAGGAGGCCTTTGCTGCTGTAGCATCAGGTGGATCATTAAGCTTTTTTGTTGTTGGATTTGTAGGAGGACTGGGTGCCGGAGGCGGCATCATTATCTCCAGATATTTTGGAGCAGATGACAGAGATAATGTAGAAAAGGCTATTCATGCCAACGTGATGTTTGCCATTATTGCCTCTGCTTTTGCCACATTTGTTGGTGTTACTTTTATTCCAAAGATGTTGGTTTTGATGGACACCCCTGTAGAGGTACTTCCCTACGGAATCACGTATTTTAGAATATATTTTGGCGGCATAACCACCATGGTTATGTACAATGGCTGTATGAATATTATGAGAGCCTTAGGAGACAGCTTTCATCCTCTGATTTATCTTATTATTTCATCAGTAATCAACGTGGTGTTGGATCTGGTACTGGTGGCTGGACTTCATACAGGGGTAGTAGGTGCGGCAGTAGCTACAATAGTGTCCCAGGGTATATCTGCTGTTTTATGTATTAACAGACTCATGAGAGCCAAGGACTACACCAGATTACAGTGGTCTAAGCTCAAATGGTATCCGCAGATGATGAAACAGGTGGTAGTTCAGGGTCTACCAATGGGTATTCAAAACTCTGTCATCAGTATAGGAAACATAGTGGTGCAGCGTAATATCAATCTATTTGGTTCTTATGCCATGAGTGGAATGGGCGCTTATTCCAGAATAGAGGGCTTTGTGTTTTTGCCAATTAACTGTATGTCCATGTCTTTGCCTACTTTTATCAGTCAAAACCTTGGGGCAAAAAAATACGACAGAGCGAAAAAAGGGGCTGCTTTTGGCATATTGTCAGGCATGATATTTGCAGAGATTATAGGTGTTATTTTTAGATTATATGCAGCGCCTCTTCTTAGAATATTTGTAGATAGTGACAAGGCCATAGAATATGGTGTGATACATTCTGGAATATCCAGTCTTTTTTTCTTCCTGTTAGCTTTCTCTCATTGTGCCGCTGGTGTAATGCGAGGATGTGGCAAGTCAATAGTGCCTATGGTCACTATGTTGAGTTTCTGGTGTGCTTTACGAGTAACTTATGTTACAATAGCTATACAGCTAAGACCTCAGTTTTCGACAATTAGCTGGTGCTATCCACTGACCTGGAGCTGCAGTACCATAGTATTTTTGGTATGGCTTCTAACCAAGGATTGGGTGCACTCTTTTGAAAGGAAGATATAACCATGGACGCAAATTTATTTCCAGATGATGGAATAGATTCCTGGAATACCGTTATGCTCCTTTACGAGTCAGCTATCAAAAAGATGAAGGTAAAGGTAGAGATTCTCAACGACGAGTTCCAGCAGGTACATCAATATAACCCTATAGAATATATCAAGACCAGAGTTAAGACACCAGACAGTATAGTTAAAAAGCTCAAGCGAGGAGGCTATGCGGTTGATATCCCTAATATGATAGAGCATTGTAATGATATTGCAGGTGTTCGAATAGTATGCAGCTTTACAGACGATATCTACCGTATCGCCGAGATGATAGGCCGACAGAATGATGTCACCGTCATTTCCATCAAGGACTACATCAAGAATCCTAAGGATTCAGGCTACAAGAGCTATCATATGCTGGTAACCATTCCTATCTACCTCAGTGACAAGACTGTTGATACCAAGATAGAGATTCAGATACGTACTATCGGTATGGATTTCTGGGCATCCTTAGAGCACAAGATATACTATAAGTTCGAGGGTCAGGCGCCCTCATATATCAGTGAGGACCTTAGGGAATGTTCTGAGATTGTATCTATATTGGATACCAAAATGCTTCAGCTTAATGAAGCTATATTACAGGCAAAAAAAGAAGCACAAGAGTCTTAAGGCTCTTGTGCTTCTTTGTTGACATATATTACATAATGGTGTATTATACACATAGTGTGACATATATCTGAAAAGATGGTTTGTAGTTGTAGTAAAAAGTCTATGATGTAATATGAAAATGGGAGGCAGGATTTATGATAAAAAAGATTCGGTCTATATTTTTATTAATATTATCGATGGTTTTGGTGATGATTTTTTCAATGACATCATACGCGCAGGAACTATCTACAGAAGGTATAGTTGAGTCGAAAAGTGATGTTGTGGATTATTTGAATTCTGTTGATTTTGGTACTGCGATAACATTCAATGAATTGCCAAATGATGTGAAGGAGAATAATACATTATTACAATTCGATTCGATTGAGGAAGCGGAAGTGTATATACAGAAACTTTTGGATGAACGAAAAGAAATAATGTATACTTCGTATTCTGCACCCAAAATGCTTAAGTTGGCGTCTAATACTGTGAGTGCGGCTGATGGATGGAAAGAAGGAACTGTAAGTTGGTGGGGAGGAGGTAATACTAGTTTATTATCCCTTACAAATGCAATGATTCGTCATTATTATAGCAACGGAAATATATCGAAAATAACAGTTCAAGATTCATATATGACGGGTATTGTTGGAGCAACATGGACGCATAGAAGAGGAACGGGGACTGCCATCGGTGGTACTAAAGTGAAAATATCTGTAACTGGAACATGGTTTATTGGACTTGACATTAAAGGTTTTCCTATAGGTGCGTCATTTGATGAAACTATTAATTCGCCTGAAATGAATATTACAGTGCGATGATCACGATATATGTGAGAATTGATATGATTATTGTTGGTTGAGGACAAGAAACATGAATAGGATATTAATATGTGCTGTTGGAATAAGTTTTGTAATTGTTTCATTAACAGTTCCGTTTCCAAATTTGCTTGGAATATCTGGTATCATATGGAGGATACTAATTGGATTAGCAGGCGGTATTTTTTTTGCAGTAAATATAAGAAAACAATAAAAACAACAAATTAAGCACAAGAGTCTTAAGGCTCTTGTGCTTTTCCATTTTCTATAACTGCGTTAAAGGATATATCCTGCAGCCTCTTGTAGTAGTTTGAGGCATCCTCTCCTGTAAGAAGGCTTGTGGTGTAGTTAGTCTGAATGGCTGGTATTATCTCTACATCCAGATTCTGCTGATTGTCATCTCCGTAAAAATGTAGTGTAACCAGCATTGAATCAAGAGTCTTTGAGTTGAACCAATAGTTACCAAGGCTGTAGGCTATTGGTTTGCCGTTATAAAAATCAAAGCCCTGGATACAGTGTGTATGGGTGCCGATAATGGCATCTGCTCCTGCATCTATGTATTCCTTGGCTGTATCAATCTGTACCTGCTCTAATGTAGTGGAATACTCTGTTCCCCAGTGAGGCAATGCAATTACAAAATCTGCGTTTTCTCTTGCCTCTTTTATTTCCTCTAAAAATAATGTGTTGTCATAGCATCTAAGTATGCCAGGATTATCTTCGGTAGCCTGAGGAGTCATCTTGGTTTTTTCGGCGCGAGAGGCGGCCACAAAGGCGATAGTTTTGCCGTCTTCTTCCATATAATAAGGTGTTGTGGCTTCATTAAGATTGCGTCCGGCACCAACGTATGGAATACCAGCCTCATCCAAGGTATCAAGAGTATCCAACATGGCTTGTTTTCCGTAATCATATACATGGTTGTTGGCAAGGCCAACGATATCAACTCCCAATTCCTTTAGAATACTCACTCTTGATGGGTGAGCCCTGAATGTATAGGCTTTGTCAGGCAGGGGCTGCCCTGTGGTAGAGTATGTAAATTCATTATTAATCCACATGATATCGGCCTCCTGCATGATGCTGATTAGCTGAGGGTCAATGCATTTTGCTATATCTTCACCGCGCTCAACATAAGCTGGCATAACATCTCCATTATCTGCCAGAGACAAATCCCCAGCAAAGGTAACCGTGAAATCATACTCGTGAAGGTCAGGGGTTGGCGTTGGTGTAGCTGTTGGCTCTATAGTTGCTGTGGCTTCTATGGTAGTGGAAGGTGTCATAACATCTGTATTGGCCAGGTTATCTTGCGATGCAGGAGTGCTGCAGGCTATAAATAGCAGATTTTGAGTTATAAAGATAAATAAAAGTGTGGTTATTTTCTTTCTTTTCATAAATGCCTCACATTATGCGATTTATATAATATAAGATATTATAACTTACTGGATAGATGACGAAAATAAGATTATTGGTGATATACTGATTAAAAATGCAACATGAATAAAAGGTATGTTATGATTTTGTAACATTATAGATAAAATTAAAAAACTAAGTAAGCTATTGTAGAAAGAAGTAGAGAAGACTCTTATTGAGCGAATACGTTCAATCGGAGTTTTTGCGGTTTATTGAGATATATTACCTTGGCTATATAATAGGTCGCTAATAATATGAAGTCTTATTGTTCTTGCAAAAATACAATATCTTTGTTATATTAAAAAATACAAGAAAGTACAATATACAAGAAAGTACAATTTATATATGAACGAGATTAATCTAAAAGCATTAGCAAAAATCAATCTTGGATTGGATGTTACAGGCATTAGGGAGGATGGATATCACGAGGTATCCATGATTATGCAGACCATCAACCTGTATGACAGAATCACAGTAAAGATTGCCAAGGCTGATGGTATATTTATTGAAACCAACGTAAAATATATCCCTGTAGGTCCTAAAAACCTGTGCTATAAGGCTGCACAGCTTCTCATGGAGGAGTTTAATATCACTCAGGGAGTGAAGATCAAGATAGACAAGCATATTCCTGTAGCAGCAGGTATGGCTGGTGGCTCTACAGATGCGGCAGCTGTGCTTTATGCCATTAACAAGCTCTTTGATCTTGGGCTTAACAAAAAGCAGCTAATGGAGCGTGGTGTGAAGATAGGGGCGGATGTTCCGTATTGTCTTATGAGAGGTACGGCACTTGCTGAGGGTATAGGTGAAAAGCTAAGCCCCATACATCCTATGATGAAATGCTTTGTTCTTATAGCAAAGCCACCTGTAGATGTCAGCACTAAGCAGGTATATACAGATTTGGATGCCAAGTTTGACAAGGTTAAACATCCTGATATTCCTGCACTTATTAAGGATATAGAAAGTCAGGATTTAAAGAGTCTTTGCTTACACATGGGCAATGTACTGGAGGAGGTTACCATTCCACTTCATCCAGAGATTGCCAGGATTAAGAATATTATGATGGAAAACGGGGCGGCTGGTTCCATGATGAGCGGCAGCGGTCCAACAGTATTTGGCCTGTTTGAATCAGAGACTACGGCTTATGATGCCAAAGCAAAGCTTACAGAAAGTGGTCTTTGCAGAAACATATATGTAACAACTGTTTTTAACAACAAATAAATTTTAAGGAGTTTCAATGACTGATAATCTTGTATTGAACATGGATGAATATTTACCTCTCAGAGATGTAGTTTTTAACACACTCAGAGAAGCTATCCTAAAGGGTGAGCTCAAGCCAGGCGAGAGACTTATGGAGATGCATCTTGCCAACAAGCTTGGAGTTAGCCGTACACCAATAAGAGAGGCCATAAGGATGTTAGAGCAGGAAGGCCTGGCTGTAACCATACCTCGCAAGGGTGCTCAGGTTGCCAAGATGACAGAAAAGGACCTTCAGGACGTGCTGGAGGTACGCGCTGCTCTTGATGAGCTTGCTGTAAAATGTGCCTTTGACAGAATGACGCAAGATCAGGTGGAAGAACTCAAAAAAGCCATGAAAAAATTTGAGGAAGCCACAAAAACCGATGATGTGAGATTAATCGTAGAGACAGACGAGGCTTTTCATAATGTAATCTACAGAGCTGCCAACAACCCTAAGCTTGAGGCTATAGTCAACAATTCAAGAGAGCAGATGTATCGCTACAGATATGAATATGTCAAGGACAGCAGTATCTACAAGCAGCTTATTGCAGAGCACAAGGCCATCATCGAGGGATTTGAGAAAAGAGATATCAGCTTTATTAAAAAAATCGTGCAGACTCATCTCGAAAATCAGATGGATGCAGTCCGCGTAGTTATCAGGGAGCAGAGCTAATGGCAGGTACCAAATGTCATATTGTGATAAACTCTGCCCAGATGATAGATTTTTCCATGGAATCCATTAGAGAAGAGTATCAGGCCAACTATCTTGTAAGAGATGGCAAACATTATTTTTCCTATGAAAAAAAGGATGAAGAGGGCAATGTTATCAACGTCCTTATAGTCATGTCAGAGGATGCTATGACCATGAAACAGTCTGGCCATATCAACAGTATGATGATTTTCAAAAAGGGTGAGGTATTCCATAACAGATACAGCACTCCTTTTGGTGATTTTGACATGGCGACCGACACTACCGACTATGAACTTAAGGTTACAGATACTAGAGTATCCCTAAGGGCGACATATCTGTTAAATATCAGTGGCGGAGAACCGGTTAAGACAACTATTAGTATAGAAACGACGCAGTTGTAGAGGATTTTGTTAATTAAATAACTATCGGGATATCTATTTACAATTATTACCATATGGTGATATGATGTTGGACGATGTTTCGTTTACTTGAGAACAGTTTGCTAGAATACAGACTGTTCTTTATTTTTGGGTATTAAGTGTAAATTAGTAATAAGTAGAAATAAGGAGATTAAGATGAGAAAGACCAAGATTATCTGTACTATTGGACCAGCATCTATGAATGAGGAAACTCTTACTGCTATGGTTGAGGCAGGGATGAATGTTGCTCGTATGAATTTTTCCCATGGTGATCATGAAGAGCAGGGCATGAAGATGGACCTTGTTAAAAAGGTACGCAAGAGATTAAATGCACCTATCGCTATCATGCTTGACACCAAGGGCCCAGAGTATCGTATCGGCACATTTGCAGAGGGACCGGTTACAGTTAACGATGGCGATACATTTACTTTTACAACAGAAGACATTGTAGGCGATGCTACCAGGGTTTCGGTAAGCCACAAGAAGCTTCACCAGGACCTAAGCGTTGGAGATACCATTACAGTATGTAATGGATTGGTATTCTTTGAGGTAAAGGAAATCAAGGGCCAGGATGTAATATGTACCTGTACATCAGGTGGTACAATGTCCAACAAGAAGTCTATGTCATTCCCTAACAAGGTCATGAGTGGTCCATATCTTTCAGAACAGGACAAGAAGGACATCTTGTTTGGTATTGACAACGATGTTGACTTTATCGCAGCTTCGTTTGTATCAAGCAAAGCAGACCTTGACGAGCTTCATGCATTCCTTGAGGCTAACGGCGGCACAGATATCGACATTATTGCAAAAATCGAGAACCAGTCAGGTATTGATAATATAGAAGAGATATGTACAGCCTGCGACGGTATCATGGTTGCCCGCGGTGATCTTGGAGTTGAGATTCCTTTTGTACAGCTCCCAACTATTCAGAAGGAGCTTATCAGAAAGTGCCGTGTAATGGGCAAGCGTGTTATCACAGCTACAGAGATGTTAGAATCAATGATTACCAATCCACGTCCTACAAGAGCAGAAATCTCTGACGTGGCCAACGCAGTATATGATGGCTCATCAGCTATCATGTTATCAGGTGAGTCTGCTCAGGGTAAATATCCTGTACAGGCAGTAAAGGTTATGGCTGAGATAGCAGAGCAGACAGAGGCAGACATCTCATATGCTAAGAGATTCTCAAAGGATGAGGTAGAGATTCGCTCTACACAGGATGCTATAAGCCACGCTACATGCTCTATGGCTATCGACGTGCAGGCCAGGGCTATTGTGGCATGCACCATGTCAGGCTCAACAGCACGTATGGTATCACGCTTCCGTTGTCCTGTAGACATTCTTGCTATGACCATGGACAAGAAGGTATGGCGCAAGCTTGCCATGAACTGGGGTGTAACACCAGTGTTGGTAGACAGATTCACATCCCTTGATGTAATGTTCTACTATGCAATGAGCAGAGTAAAGTCTGTTCTCAATCTAAATACTGGAGACAAGGTTGTCTTAACAGGCGGCCCAATCGACGGTCATTCAGGCAATACCAACACCATTAAACTAGAAGTTGTGGAATAAAAATAATAATTCACAATATATACACATTTAACACAAGATTTCATCATAATTGAGATGTATATTATAACCATCTCAAGAAGAGATACATTTTTTTCATAACATTATTCTCCCTTT
>JABUSV010000095.1 GCA_021442555.1 Pseudobutyrivibrio sp.
AATTCGAATATATCACTTTTTATACTCAAAAAACCAAAAAGGGTACAAACTGCAGTGTTTTGGGTACAAACTGCACGATTAGAGACAAAATCACCTCTTTACCAGCTGAGTTTTCCCATCTCAAATTCTACTTCCATCCTTTTTTCTCTGGAAATAGGAATTTTCGACCCATCACAAGCTTCTGCCTCTTGTTTGATTATATTTACAATATTTTTTATATTAACAATATATGATTTATGACATCTTAAAAATATCTCAGGATCAAGCATTCCCTCGATTTCAGATATGGATTTATTTGTTGTTACCGATTTATTTCCATAATTATAATAAATCGTGCATTTCTTTCTCATACTTTCGATATATGTTATGGTTTTCTTTTTGATATAATACACATCATAACCAGATTTAATAGTTAACATTCTATTTTTATCCAATGATTCAAAATACGATGTCAGCATCTCATCCATTTCGTCTCTCATTACAAATTTTCTCATAAACCGATGAATCCCAACGCGAATTGCGTCATATACAATATAATCATAATCAGTTAAGAATGTTACTTTAGCATTAACCTCTAGTTCTCTAAGCTTTTCAACAGTTTCTATACCATTCAACTTCTCTTTACCGAGCATATAATCCATGATTATAAGATCTTCTGCACCTATCTTATCTGCATCAGCTATTAAATCCTCACCAGAGCCGTATTCCATATATTTCACAGCAATATTTCTAGATTCAACATATTTATCAATCAACTCAATTATTACTGATCTTAAGACTTCCATATCATCACATACAAAAATATTTACCATTATGTTCTCCCTAAGATGTCCAAATTCTCATGCTATAATACCACATTTGTTGCCATTTATACCACTATATTATCATAAAGTATATTATGCCCCCACCGAGCAGATTGTGGCGTGCATAATAAAGCCCAGAGCATTTTGCTCTGGGCCAAAATATCTTCCTCTTTTATTTTAAAAGTCTTTAATATAATAAATAATATACCAACATCATAATTGTTGCCATTATCACGAAGCAACCAACAGAAACTGTTGTCATTATTAATACTTTATAATCAGATCTATACCCCAGTTCATCTTGCAGTCCTCTGATTCTGTCAATCTCCAGCTTATCTCCTTCTTTTATCGCCTGACGTAATTGTTTTTTTAGCACCACTCGATAATGCTTATATGCAGGAAATTCTCTATAGCTTGTCCTATACATATAGCCCCTTTGTTCTACTTCCCATGCATATACCTCGTTAAAATCAAAAACATAGGCATTACCCTTTTTTGTATAAGGTATCCCCATGGGGATTATTGTCGATGTCACTTTGCCTTTGCTAACACCTAAATGTTTCGCCAACTCTGTCAACGACATTAAATCCTTTTCAGTGGTATCAGTATCTATGCATTGCGTTGCTATATTACTGTATGAACTGTCCATCATGAATATATAATACGACTCCTTACCAGTTTACTACCCAATACTTATTTCTCTATCATATATTAATACAATATTTGTTTATATTATATAATAGCTAAAAAAATATCCTCCAGATTACTCCAGAGGATATCGTATACTAAAAATCATCTTCATGTATGCAATATGGGTAGTACTGGCAGTTAGGGCACCACTGCTTACAATCCCTGTCATTTTTGATTCTTGTTCTTACCCAAAATAATAATCTACTCATGTCTACCCCTTTCCTATTCTGATGGCGTGTTGCCTTTGCAGAATACAATCAAGTTTTGACAAAAGTGTGACGAAAAGGGGAAAAAACAGTTAATCCTTTATTCTATCTGAAGTCTTCAGGTTTGAATTAATAACATCATCGATGTCACTATTTGTCATAATTATATTCCCCAATATATATTATTTTGGAAGGTCTCTTCCAAGATTAGTAAGCGCCTCTACTATCTTCTCCTCAGTAAAAGGCTTTACAACAAAATCCTCAGCGCCCTTTTCAACAGCTTCTATAACGTAAGGCTTCTGTCCCATGGCACTTACCACAAGAATCTTGGCCTTTGGATTGATTTTCTTAATCTCTTCTATGGCAACTATTCCATTGGAACTGCGACCTATAGTCTTACCGTCAACAGTCATGGTGATATCCATGGTAATCAGATCTGGCTTGAGCTCCTCATACATTCTGATAGCTTCATCACTGCATGTAGCCTCACCAACCACCTGATATCCGTGCTTGGTTACAACATCATTGATTATTCTTCTCATAAACATTGAATCATCAACAATAAGTACAGTCTGCATAGCTTTCCCTTCTGTTAGTAGTTGCTTCTCGCCGTTAATTATACAAGATAACTATATATTTTCCTATAGCAATAATCTAGGTATTTCACATTTAGTACATACTTTTTATTGTGAATTTTCCTTAAAAGGGTACATCCGTTCTACCTCTGATGTGATATTGAGCTAATATCTTTCCAGCATCCACTTGCCCGAATCACGATAATACAGACAAATAATCGGCATCAGCCTGTCATTGTTAATGATTGTACAATCAAACTTGGATATGCGGGCGGTCCTGGTCTCAACATAGGTCTCTATCTTGTACTGAATATTGGCAATGCGTATATACAGTGGCTTCACCATGCCATTGACATTGAAGGAAGCGATAACATCTACTGGTATGGCGTTGCCGTTGGACCAGAAATTATTTAAAAAATGAGAGTTCTCGAATTGGTTGGACATAATATCTCTCCTAATCTTTTCTTGTGTTAGATGATTATATATCATTTCGAACATATATTCAAGAACATTTGTTTTGTTTTACAGGAGATATATAAAATACATACCATATGCTATAAGAAATATTATTCCCCAGCCTCTGGTCAGCATGGATTCTCTTCTGCCTGCCACCAACAGCAACACTCCGGCAACTGCTGCTATAACTGTATCTATTCTAAAACCTGCAGCAAATGGTATCGATGAAACAAGTGTCGTTGTTCCCAAAATAAATAATATGTTAAAAATATTGCTGCCGACTATATTTCCTATAGCGATATCGGCATTACCCTTACGTGCTGCATTTACTGATGTAAACAGCTCTGGCAGTGATGTACCAAGAGCTACAATGGTAAGTCCGATAAATCTGTTGCTGATTCCGATGCCTTTTGCAATGACAGTCGCACTATCAACAGTCAGCTCACTTCCCAGAACAATTACACCCAGTCCTGCAACAAGGCGAACCAGAAGCTTCACCCAGGAAGCAGACTTAATAGCATCATCTGATTCTACCGGATTATTTTTTGCCATAATGTATAGATAAATCAAATATCCTACAAAAAGAACCAGCAAAACAATGCCTTCTACAATCGATATATTATTGTTTGTCCAGCCAAATAATAAAAGAAGCAAAGAAATACATATCATAAATGGAATCTCTGTTGTAATAGTGGATCTGGCTATTTTTACATTAACAATCAAGGCACACAATCCTAAAATAATAAGCACATTTAATATGTTACTTCCTACTACATTCCCGATACATATGGATTCATTGCCTTTTAGGGCCGCCGATACGCTAACCGCCAGCTCAGGTGCACTGGTTCCCATGGCAACAATAGTAAGTCCTACCACAAGCTGAGGAATACCAAGCTTTGTAGCTATTCCAGATGCTCCATCCACAAACCAGTCGGCTCCTTTTACCAGAAAAAGAAATCCTAACAACAACAATCCTGTCTGTACAAATAAATTACTCATAAATATCCTTTCTTGCGCATAGCGCGTACATAAGATTTGCAACAAAAAAGCGAGACCTTTTGTTGCATCAAAAAATACAACAAAAGTCTCGCCACTAAATACAAATACATGTACCTGCTACAAACCGGATTATTCCCTGATAATCGTACTGACGGCATGTAGAACACTGTAATAGTGTACAGCTACTCCCTTTTATTTTAGCTTAATATAACACTCCTCTACTCCCAAGACAACCGTATTATTTTAACATTATATAATCACCTGAATTGTACACTGTCCTGTATTATTAATATTGAGCCAAAAATGTATCGATTTCTTCAGCTGTAGACACCATGGTACAATCATCCAGTGTAAGATTAATGATATTCTTGGAATTATCCTCTAAATGCGAATTGTATTCATCTTCTTCTACTTCTTTTCCATCAATGTAATAAACCGATTCATCTGTTTCAAAGGATGTCTGCATCTGTAGTTCTTGCTTTAAAACAGGTTTTCCATCGTCAGCAATAGAATAATACCAGGTACAACATCGTAAATATAATAAGTATTAATGCCTTATATTTCATTATTAGCAGCCTTTCAGCGTTTTTCTTCAGTCACCTTTTACAACCATATTTATCGGTGTCACTTTAGAATTGTCATCTCCTTTAAATGTAATTTCAAAGACTTTACCAGGATTATCTTCTATTAGTTGTTTGTAATCTGGCAAATCATTTAAATCCACTGAGATAAAATTTTCGTATACAAAGTCATCACTATATGTGTTCACTTCAAATTCATATACGCCATCCATTTCAACATCCATATAATAACCAGTAAAAGTATGTGTAGATGCATCTTCTGTCTTATTATTGTTAATAACTTCTGTTTTTACATATTGTATGCTGTATCCGTCAAAACAACTGTCTTTATTTGGTTTTAGAACAACATGAATAGCATTTGATGAATCAATCATATCCGGATTAGCAAAAACATCCATGGTACCATCAATTATTATTAAATCACTGTCATAAGAAATCTTGTAATCTGTAATTCTTCCCGTGTTCATAAAACTAGAAGAATCATTTACATCAACCTGAGTGTAATTGCTAAAATCAATATTGTTTCCTGTCAAAGAATAACTCATATAGCTTATATCATCTGATTCAATAATACCGTTGTTCTTTTCAGATATCTGATTTAAATATGAAAAAGAATATCTGGCATTTTTAATATAGTGTGAAATAAAATAATCTTTCCACTCTTCATTGATTTTGTCACTGTCAAACTCATTGTCCAAATATGATAAAGCCAATACTTCAATAGCACCTTTTAGGTCTTCGCTCAACACAAACTCTTTTTTTATCTGTGTCTCATCATTTTTTTCAGATATTACATTATTATTAACTTCAGCTTTCGTATTATCTGTATTTATATTTTGACTATAGTCATTCCTCAATGTCAAAGTATTATACAGAAAATAGCCCAGACCTATCACCATAATTACTAACACTAGCGATATTATGGTTATTATCGCAGCCTTTATTGCCTTCATAAAATCATACCCCCTATTCAATGTCTACATGCCCAATTATTTTTGCCTCAGCGACAGAACGATTAGCTAAAAATCCACCACTGGCATAGTTCTTAGCACTTGTGCCACCATCAGCAGCGCTCATAGACTGGGACGTAATAAACTCACATACACTCAACTGTACAGAGCCATCCTTTAGCACATACCCGTGTCCGTAACTATTCTGGCACTGTCCATTGGCCAGTTCGCTACTTTTATGCTTCGTAGATTTAGTATCTAGTAACATAAAATTAAATTTAGTCCCATCATCCAATGTAATTTCAGCTATATCTCCTATATTACCAAAACCTTCTACCATTGCACCTGCATAGCATTCACCTAATCCATGAACATTTAGTTTTAAAAGATCTGTTTTCCCTTCATTATAAGAGAACTTACTAATAGCCGATTCTAATCTTCTGGTACAAGTTTTGTTTGGATAAGCATTTCTACAGCCTTGTATCGAATATTCTATAGACCATGCATTTGTTTTAGCTATTATTGCCGTCTGTTTAGGTTTATCAGTACCCATGGAAATTTCTATGTATGACCCTGTCTTTGGCAGTTTCATAGTTGCACCATTTACGATTTTAGTATATCCTCCAACACTTGGTGTAGTCGGACTGGTGGGTGTTGTTGGATTGATGGGCTTAGTCGCATTTTTCACAGCCTCTGCAATTTTATTTTTGGTAGAAGCACCAACCAATCCATCCTGCGTTAAACCATACTTCTTCTGAAAAGCCTTAACCGCATTCTCAGTATTTGTCCCAAAAGCTCCATCTGCTTTTCCAGATAAAAAGCCAAGCTTAATAAGATTGTTTTGAAGATTGGTAACATCCGTACCAATCTGACCTTTCGCAAGAATACCATTTTTCTTTTTGGTTACCGCTGTAGAAATTGCATTAAGCGTATTAGCTCCTGCAATACCATCAGCTGATAATCCATAGGTTTTCTGAAATGAAATAACTGCATTCTTTGTTCCATTTCCATACTTACCATCACAAGTTCCTGCATTGTATCCCAGATAATTAAGATTAGTCTGCAAATTCTTTACATCTGTCCCACTACTGCCAACTTTGAGTGTTTTCGTAGCAGCTGATGCAGTAAGCATAACAGACTTAGCCAATACTCTGTCAGAAGATAATTCAAGCTTTACAGGCTCTTCTTCCCACGTCGTCACTTCTGTATCAAAAGCTGACTTTTTATCTAAATCATCAGTTTTATTAGCTGATACATAAATGTCAGTTTCTCCATACAATGTCTTTGACTTTGTCCAGTTACTTGCGCCGGTATTAAAATTAATCATAAAAAAACCTCCCTGATATATACTTTGAAACAATAATACAATAATGAGTATTATGCCTCTAAGTAATGTTAGTATACATATATATCAGAATGGAGGTTCAAATTCAACAATTTATGTGCGAACGGTCATATTTATGTGCGAACGGTAAATTTTACACCATTTTCTAAAAATTACCTTTGTTTGCCATCATACGATTGTACTCAGCTATCTTGTGCTCGATACGTTGCTTTGCATTGATATCATCTGTCATCTCATAGAGTCTGTAGGCTGCCATAAAAATAGTATCTGCACCATCCTGGCAGCAATATTCATCTCGAATATACTGCTCTGTAAGAGTCTTTGCCTCCTCAAAACATCCCATGGCTACCAAAAGATATGCATTGCTGGCTGCTGCATACAAATCATTAGGATACTTCTCTAACCACTGCTTTCCAAATCTTTTTGCTTCATCAAAGCGTCCAAGTGCCATAAGAGCATTGCCCTTGCGATACATAAACTGAGATGGTTTGCTGCGATTCCAGCTAAAAAGCTCAATGACTCTGTTGCAGGAAGAAATAACAACCTCCCACTTTTCTACGGCTTCCATATGATTGAGATAAGCCTCCAGGCACTCTGTAAGATTGTATTGATAATCTGTAGCCTCATCTAAGTCAACATACTCTGCTGCAAAATCCGGATTAGACTCACGCTCTTCTGTGATAGCAAGCATCGTAAGTTCAAAGGCTTCATTCCAACACGCCTCATCTCTTGCGATAGCTGTCAACGTGCTTAATCTGCTCTTGCGTAGCAGTTCACCTGCTTTTTCCCATGTCTTACTGTTCATATACTTCCCCTTATTATTTATACACATTTGTTACCAAAATATTATATCACATTTTTGCCCATCTAAGCTTGGTAGACTTTGCCCTGGGATTAGTGTTACACTCTGCTGCACCCGGTCTAATGACATCCTCTGATATCTCGGTAAAGATTCCCTGTTTTTTATACTCTTTGAACATCTTTTTTACCAACCTGTCCTCTCCAGAATGAAATGTCAAAAATACGATTCTACCACCTGGATTCATAATATCAGGCAGCTTGCTTAATAGCTGATACAGTGACTCATATTCATGATTGATATCTATTCTGATTGCCTGAAATACTCTGGCACAGGTCTTGTTAATTGTCTTGGCCTGCTCATCCTTTGGTAAAAACGACAACGTGTCGGCTATCAGATTCTTTAGATCTGTAGTAGTCTCAAGAGGCTTACCCCACTTGATATGCTTTACTATAGCCTTGGCTATCTCCTCAGAGTACGGCTCGTCAGAGTTCTCATACAGCATACCTGCCAGCTCATCCACATCCAATTCCTTAAGACGCTGAGCTGCAGACACTCCCTTGCTTCTGTCCATCCTAAGATCAAGCGGTCCCTCGACCTTGTAGCTAAAGCCTCTGTCAGGATTATCAATCTGCATGGAGGACACTCCAAGATCTGCTAACATAAAATCAAACTTGCCCTGAGTCTTTGCCACCTCGTCCACATTAGCAAAATTGGTATTAACCAGAGTAAGTACATCCTCGCCATAGCCTTTGGCTCTAAGTCTTGCCAATGTCTTTTTTGATTCTTCCAAATCAATATCAAGAGATGTCACATGACCTGTCCCTGATAATTTTTCCAAAAAGGACGTCGTATGTCCACCATATCCAAAGGTACAGTCAAGACCTCTCTCATTTGGCTTAATATCAAGTACATCCAATATCTCGTTAACCATAATTGATATATGCATGCCTGCCGGTGTTGAACCCTTTTCTATAACATGGGCTATGGTATCCGCATATTTTTCGGGATTGTGCTCCTTATATTTTTCTTCGAATTTTTTTGGATATTTGCCGCTGTATCTGACACGACGTTTATGTTGTTCCATATAGCTCCCTCCGCTCTTGGGTGTAATCAAACCTTGCCTAAGAGCACCTCATCAAAACAGTGAGGCTAAAAAAAGAGCGCAGGGAAAATTTCCTACGCCCTAAAGCTTACATATAATATCTATTACTGACTAACAAGGAAATCAAGAAGCTTCTTTGCATCCTCTGGTTCATGAGCGATAAGCTCTATCTCAGGGATTGTTGTAAGATCAAGTGAAAAAATACTTGCAAGTGATACAAGCTGGCAGAGCTTAGATTTGAGATTGAGTCTGTCTCCTTCACCTGTTACAAGCTCTACTGTGCCCTCACAAGAGTCGATTACTGCAAACAGTGCCTCTGGATCTTTAACGTTTGTTATTTTCATGGAAAAACCTCCTGGTAAAATATTAAAGCTGGCTGCTGTTGCAAAAATATCTACTGTAGTCAGCTTAAGTGTTCTATGAATCATTGTAACATAGTTTCCTTATTTTGAAATACTTTCCACGGAATATTCATACGTTTTCCATTAAATATACTTGACCCATACCATCATCTCCCCCGGGGTTCTGTTCCCCCAGTAACAGTATGGTACAAAAGTAAGCATAACATCTTCAAATGTAACGGGTGTCATGGTATACAGACTGCCCTTGTCATCACCTTTTCTTACTGCTCTTTTTCCCTTTACTCTTATTATATTGGTCCCCCCATAGATATCCTCTGTATATTCTTCTACAAGCTTGCC
>JABUSV010000248.1 GCA_021442555.1 Pseudobutyrivibrio sp.
TTCAATATCAAAAACGTTTATCTGGAGAGATGCCACTGTTACATCGTATGAAGGAAATGTGGGGTTTTTGGCACTTTTGGTGCACATTTTAAATTGACAATTTCCCCTATATATATATATATACTCACTTTTGATAAATATAATGAGGCATAGAAATGCATAACAACGTACTTAACTACTTATACGATATCCACGATAAAAAGCCTGACAAAATAGCCTATGCAGATGGCACGGACGAGCTCACTTTTTCCCAGGTATACAATCTTAGTGGAGCTGTAGGAAGCTATTTAACAACCAATGGCATTTATAAGAGACCAGTTGTCGTATTCATGAAAAAATCAGTCCATGAGATTATGGCCTTTTATGGTGTAATCCGTGGTGGCTGTTATTACGTACCTATCGACGAAGAGATGCCTTCAGGACGTATCCAGCTTATTTTGGACAATGTATGTTCACCACTGGTTATCTGTGATGAGTCAACTGCAGAGATTGCAGCAAAATTTGACCTTAAGGGTGGTTCAGTTGTTCTTTATTCAGACATTATCAAGACACCTTTTGACAAGGCTGGTCTTGACAGAGCCTACGATGAAGCGATCGACACAGACCCTATCTATATTGTGTTTACATCTGGTTCAACAGGTATTCCCAAGGGTGTAGTTGCCTGCCACCGTTCAGTTATTGAATATGTAGAACAGCTGTCAGAGGTATTAGGTTTTGATGAAGACACTGTATTTGGTAATCAGTCACCTCTGTACTTCGACGCCTGTCTTAAGGAGATATATCCTACACTCAAGTTTGGCGCTACCACATACCTTATACCCAAGAGCCACTTTTCTATTCCAACCAAGCTGGTTGCTTATCTCAACGAACATCAAATTAATACAATCTGCTGGGTAGTATCGGCGCTCACCATGATTAGCGCCTTTGGTACATTCTCAGAGATTAAGCCAGAATATCTTCGCACTATTGCCTTTGGCAGTGAAGTATTCCCAGCCAAGCAGTACAGACTGTGGAAAGAAGCAGTTCCAAACGCTACCTTCACCAACCTGTATGGACCTACAGAGTGTACAGGCATGACCTGTTTTTACAGAGTAGACAGAGATTTTCAAGAAGGTGAAGTTATTCCGGTAGGAAGACCTTTTCCTAATCGACAGGTACTACTGTTAGACAATGACGGCAAGCTGGTTGCCCCAGGAGAACAGGGGGAGATTTGTATCAGAGGCACCTCTCTTACCTTGGGATATTACAACGATCCTCAGCGCACAGCTGATGCTTTTGTTCAAAATCCTCTCAACACCAGCTATCCAGAGTTTATATACAAGACTGGTGACATTGGTCGTTTTAATGAAAGAGGTGAGCTTTGCTTTGTTTCCCGCAAGGATTTCCAAATCAAACACATGGGACATCGTATCGAGCTTGGCGAGATTGAAGTGGATGTAGCCATGATAAAGGGTGTAAAGATGACAGCCTGTATCTACGACCAGACCAAGGGCAAGATAGTCCTCTACTACGTAGGCGATTTATCTGAAAAAGAGCTTATTGTAGCCATGAAGACCATGCTTCCAAGATACATGTTACCTAACAAGACTGTTAAGATGGATGCTCTACCACTTACAGCCAACGGCAAGATTGACCGCGTAACACTCAAGAACCTAGCAACCCAATAGATAAGCACGCTTATCGTCGAAAGGAGATAAAATGGAAGAATTATTAGAGATTTTGCAGGAGCTTCATCCTGAGGTGGATTTTGAAACAGAGGATAAGCTCATAGACGATGGTATCATCGATTCCTTTGATGTTATCACTCTTATTACAGAGCTTCAGGAGAACATGGGTGTGCTCATCAGTGCCAAGGATATCATCCCTGAGAACTTCAACTCAGCAAAGGCATTATTCGCATTAATCGAGAGAATCCGAGAAGAGGAAGCATAAAATATGCATTTTACAAGCTATGAATTCATAGGCTTTCTTTTAGTACTGACCATTTTTTATTACACAATATTTAAAAAGTTACAGTGGCCACTACTATTAGTGGCCAATGTTTTTTTTACGTATGGGCAGGTTATCAGACCAGTATCTTTATATTCATAACAGCAATCACAGTTTTTTTTGCTGCCAAGGCATTAGAGAACAGCAATCTCGCTCAAAAACAGTATTTAAAAGAACACAAAGAAGAACTGGACAAGGAAGCAAAAACAGCATACAAGGCCTCATGTCAGAGGAAGCGTAATCTTATTCTCACTGCCACTGTAGCCTTTAATCTTTGCATACTTATAGTTCTCAAATACGTAGGATTTTTCCTTCAGCCGCTGGGCATTTCCTTTTATACGCTTATGGCTATTGGATATCTTATAGACATCAATCGCGCCAGCTATGAGGCTGAGAAAAATGTACTAAGATTTATCACCTTTACTACATTTTTTCCAGTTGTAATCCAGGGACCAATCAGCAAATACAACGAGGTTGCTCCTAGTATGTTCAAAGAACATACCTTTGACACCAATCAGTTCATGTCAGGTATGCTTCGAATTATGTGGGGTTTCTTCAAAAAGCTTATAGTTGCGGACAGAATCGGTATCGCCGTATCACTTATTACTGGGGACTCTTGCACCTATGCCGAAGGCTATGTTCTCGTAGGTATGCTTTTTTATACCTGCCAGTTATATGCTGATTTTACAGGGGGAATCGATGTTACTATCGGAGTGGCTAAAATTCTAGGAATCAATCTTTCTGAGAATTTCCTAAGACCATACTTTAGTATATCCCTCAAGGAATACTGGCGAAGATGGCATATAACCATGTGTCAGTGGTTCAGAACCTATGTGTTCTATCCTGTATCTACCAGCAAGACAATACAGAATATTTCTAAAGCTCTTAGATCGAAAGGACATACTACTCTTGGCAAAAAACTTCCCGTCCATCTGTCTTCACTGATTGTATGGACACTTACAGGTGTATGGCATGGGGCCAACTTCAACTTCCTGGTTTGGGGCTTACTCAACTTTTTCATACTTATGATATCCGAAGAATTAGACCCTCTGTACACCAGATTCCATGGACGTTTTGGTTTTAGCAATACCAAGGGTTACAAGATTTTTGCCATGCTTCGCACCTTTTTACTAATCTGCGTACTCAACCTCTTTGACTGCTACAAGACAGTTGGCGAGACATTAGGGGCTATTGCCTCTGTTTTTACAAGCAAAGGATATTCAGCCATCAGCTCAGGAGCTCTTATGGAGCTTGGACTTAGTGGTATCGATTACATAATCATTGCAATAGGTGTTGCTGTCATGTTTGTTGTCAGCCTTATACAGGAACACTACGCCACATCAGATAAAGAACTTACCATCTCAAGTTACTTAAAGCTTGTACTTACACTTGTTCTTTTCATTTGTGTAATAATGTTTGGTGCATACTCGATAGGCTATGATTCAAGCCAGTTTATATATAATCAGTTTTAGGTATAACTATGTGTGGAATTTGTGGAATATATAATTATAAAAACCAGAGCAAAATCGACAGAGTAATCGTTGATAATATGCTCAAAAAAATAGCCCATCGCGGTCCCGATGGTTTTGACTCAGTTGACTTAGGCGACGTAGTGTTGGGCTTCAATCGTCTCAGCTTTTTAGATCTTCAGGGAGGTATGCAACCCTTTTGCAATGAAGATAATACAGTGTATGTCATTTGTAACGGAGAGATTTTTAACTTTAAAGAGCTTACTTCAAAGCTTACTGCCAAAGGTCACAAGTTCAAGACCAAGACTGATACTGAAGTTGTAGTTCATTTATATGAAGAGCTGGGTATGGATTGCCTAAGCCAACTTAATGGACAATTTGCTGTTGCAATCTATGACACCAAGATAAAGACCTTATTTCTTGCCAGAGACCAAATCGGAATCTGTCCACTCTTCTACACCATCCATGATGGCAAAGTTATATTTGCGTCAGAAATAAAGGCCATCCTGGAATATCCTGGTGTACCTCGCAAGCTCAATATGAAGGCCGTGGACCAGCTTATGAACTATCCAGGAGTTGTGTCCCCAGATACTTTTTTTAAAGATATCTATTCAATGCGAGCAGGACACTATCTTGCCATCAAACAGGACTCTGACATAAAAGACTATGAATTCTGGGATTTGAAATATTCCGAAGATATCGAACAGAATGACAAGGGAGAGGAGTATTATGTGCAAACTCTCCGCCAGCTGTTAAAGGATTCCATCTCACGTCGTCTTATTGCCGACGTACCTATTGGTTTTTATATCTCAGGTGGATTGGACAGTTCTATTGTTGCCTGCTATATTGGCAAGTTTTTGCTTAACAGCTACTATTCTTTTTCCGCAGAAATCGGTGAAGGTGAGCTTGATGAGAGCCATTTCCAACAAGTAGTAAAGGATTGTGTCAAGTCAACACATTACAGTACCAAGATTACAGAAAAAGAAATATGGGAAAACCTCCCTAACGTCATATATCATGCAGAGTCTGCAGTAAAAGAAAGCTACGATGTAGCAGCTTATATGTTATCAGGTCTTGTAAACACTTCACCAGCCAAGGCTGTACTTACGGGACAGGGTTCTGATGAATTCTTCTGCGGTTATGCAGGATATATGGTTGACCTCTTTAGAGGTATGCAAAAAGGTCAGATGCTTCCAGAAGAGTTAGAAGTTAATGAGCGTCTTTGGGGTGACCCTTATTTTAGATATGAGCGCAATCACCCACAGATCAGACAGATTCACAAAACCATCTATAGCAGCAATGTATTAGGCGACATTGATAATTTCTCTGCTTTTGCCACAAGCCCTATTGATGTTAAAAAAGTTGCAGGTCTTAGCAGCCAGAAGCGTCGTTCATATATTGATTACAAGCTTCGACTTTCAGACCATCTGTTAGGTGAACACGGCGACAGAATGATTTTCTCTCACTCCGTAGAGGGAAGACATCCATTCCTCGACAAAGAACTATTGGAATTTGTTACCACAATACCTGATAAATACAAACTCAAGGGCGTAAATGAAAAATACATCCTAAAAAAAGCCGGCGAAGGCATAGTACCTGACGAGATTCTTAAGCGTAAGAAGTTCCCATTCCAGGCACCTGGCATGTCTTCAATGATTAACAAGGCTGACCATATACCATATCTAGAGGAGTCAGTCATTAAAAAATATGGCGTATTCGATTACGCAAAAATAGATGAGCTCAAGAAAATGTATGCTCAGGAAGATTTTAAGCTCATGGGCGCTTACGAGATTGATTACCTGCTTATTGCCATGACTGTTACAATGCTGATGGAAACCTACGATATGAGTTTGTAGGAAATGGGGTAATTTAATGAAACTCAAAATATTTCGTGTTGCAATTATAGTATTAACAATTGTTGTATTATTCCTTTTGGCTTTTCCAGAGATGCTTATTGTTAAAACTCTCAATCTTGAGATTCACAGTGCTCTTCCACCGGTATCTGTCTTTATAGATTACGACAAGCCGCTTTCTATGCTATATCCTGTAGAATATGCATCTGAAGTTGACACCAGCACGGAATTTCATGAATTGGGAACCTACCCAGTAGTCATTAAAGCTGGATTATCTACTATTCATCGCAATATCAATATAATTGATATCCATGCTCCAGAGGTAACCCCCCAGGACCAGACAGCTTTTGTAGGCACAGTACTTGAACCAGACGCTTTTATCAAAAAGCTTTATGATGGCACTGAAACTACTTTGGAATACGTACAGGAACCTGACTGGGAATCAAAGGATTCCCAGACTGCTACAATACGTGTTACAGATCAGGCTGAAAATATCACAGAATTTTCAGCCAACTACGTACCTATTTATGATGATACAGCCCCTGAGATTGGCACCTTGCCAGTTATCAGAATTACCGTAGGAGACAGTGTCTCTTACAAAAAAGGCATAGAGATTACTGATGATTATGACGAATCTCCTACTCTTGAGATTAACGCTGACAACGTCAATACTGATCAAGCCGGAACATATACTGTAATCTATACAGCCACAGATGCTTTTGGCAACTCTTCTACCAAGGAGCGCGAAGTAATCGTTTCTGAGCCTGTAATGGTAGGCGACACACAGATTACAGAAGAAACCATTAACGAATTAGCCGACAAGGTGTTGGATAAGATTCTTACCAGCAACATGTCACAGTACGATCAGGCCAAGGCAATATATTGGTATACACATGACAACATACAATACAAGGATGGCGCCCCTAAGGCTGGTTACATATCAGGAGCTTATCAGGGACTCCATGACCACAAGGGGGACTGCTATACTTATGCCATGACAGCCAAATGTCTGCTCACCAGAGCCGGCATTGTAAATATGGACATCGAACGAATTCCAGAAGGTAATAAGCTACATTTTTGGAATCTTATTGATATAGGCGAAGGCTGGTATCATTTTGACACCACAAGACGTGCCGACAAAACCACCTTCTTCTACTGGACAGATGCACAGATAAAGGAATACTCAGATTCACACAGAGGTACTCACAACTACGATCCTTCAAAGTACCCTTACATTCAATAGCTTATGAAGACATTAGGAATAATCGGCGGGCTGGGTCCTATGGCCACTGCTTTGTTTATGCAGCGTATTATAGAGATGACAGACGCCTCTTGCGACCAGGAACATATTGAGATGATTATATATAACAAGCCTTCTATTCCTGACCGTACCGGATATATATTAGATCATACCAAAGCCAATCCACTCGAACCAATGGCGGAGGTCGGCAATCATCTTGCTAATCAGGGTGTAGATGTAATAGCTATACCTTGTATTACGTCTACATATTTTTACGATGATTTGACAAAAGGCATTCCGATACCTGTGATCAATGGCATTGATGCCGTGTGCTCATATCTAAACCACAACAATATCAGTCGAGTTGGTTTAATGGCCACTTCTGGTACCATTGCAAGTGGCTTATTTCAGGACAAGCTAGCAAAATCAGGTATAGAACTGGTGTTACCAGATGATGCGGGACAGTCCGCTGTAATATCTGTAATATATGATGGTGTAAAAGCAGGCAAGCCCGTACCTATGGATTTGTTCCACAATGCTTCCGTAGAATTAAGAGATCAGGGGGCAGAGGTAATTATACTTGGCTGCACCGAGTTATCTGTAGTCAAATCTACCCATGAAATAGGCTCAGGATTTTTAGACGCTCTTGATGTGCTGGCGCAGTCTTGTGTTAACAGCTGTGGTACTCTAAAGAAAGAATATATAGATTTAATTATCAAATGAAAAAAACTATCAAACCAACCGTAACTATATTAATAGCCATTCTTATTTTGGCAGGCCTACAGCGCCTTGTAATGCCCAAATATATGTCAGACATTACAGAAGGCAATATGATAGCAGATTATTACAACGAGACCGTAGATCATGATGTAATCTTCATCGGTGACTGCGAGGTATATGAAAACTTCAGTCCTGCTGTATTATGGGAAGATTATGGTATCAGTTCATACATCAGGGGAAGCGCTGAACAACTTGTGTGGCAGTCATACTATCTGCTAGAAGATACTCTGTCTTATGAAACTCCTGATGTAGTGGTATTTAACGTATTAGCAATGGAATTTAACGAACCTCAGCGAGAGAGCTACAACCGTATGACAATTGATGGCATGCGATGGTCACCCAGCAAAATAGGTGCCATTAACGCTTCCATGACAGATGAAGAGAGCTTTATCGAATATGTATTTCCAGTTTTACGTTATCATAGCCGTATTACTGAGCTTGAAGACGATGATTTCAAATACTTCACAGGTCAGCATGCTACCACATTCAGCGGATACTACATGAGAATGGATGTACTTCCTGCTACTGATTTTCCAACGGGACACGGTCTCATGGACTACACCTTTGGAGACAACGCATATTACTATTTAGATAAAATGCGTCTACTCTGCGAAGAAAAAGGTGTAGAGCTGGTTCTTATCAAAGCACCCAGCTTGTATCCTGTATGGTACGATGAATGGGATCAGCAAATGGTTGATTATGCAGCCAAATATAATCTCAAATACTACAACTTCTTAGAAGACACAGATGTTATTGGATTAGATTTCAACGAGGATACCTATGACGCAGGCCTACATCTTAACCTGTATGGTGCTACTAAGCTTTCAAGGTATTTTGGAGATATACTTGTCAATGACTGCCAGCTTGCTGATCACAGAAATGATGTTTCCTACTCATCAATATGGGATAAAAAACTCACAGAATATTACAATTTTATAGATTCCTATAATCCTGCACTTGAATCCAAAGATAAATAACATTATTACTTAATGAATGATTTTTTAATGGAGGACAACATGAAAAAGAGAATAATAACATTATTTATTTCAACAACAATGCTTCTTTCTATCCTTACAGCATGTGGTAGTACAGAAGCTCCTGCTACATCTCAAGATACAACAACTAATACTGAAAGCACAGAAGAGTCTGTAGAAGAGTCTGCAGAAGATAATATTGAAGATACTACAGATACACCTACTGCTACAGCTACAGGCTATGCTCTTGTTGCAGACGGTGTTTCACTGGCAGCTGATGCTGACATGGATGAGCTTCTTCCTTCTCTCAAAGAGCCTAAGAGCACATTTGAAGCACCTAGCTGTGCAGGACAGGGAACTGCTTATACCTATGATTTTGGTTCTTTCGAGGTAGAGACATATCCTTCTGAGAACGGTCAGAATCTCATCGGCTACATCACTATCAAGGATGACCTTATTGCAACAGCTGAAGGTGTAGAGCTATACATGACAAGAGATGATGTAGTTGCCGCGTATGGTGAGGGCTACACCGAGACTGAGCAGGGTCTCACTTATGAAAAAGACGGATCAAAGATCTGCTTTGTCCTGGAAAATGATGAGGTTACATCTATCATGTACATCTCACCTGCTATGGGCTAATAATTTTGAACACTAATAAAGGCTACAGCTTTTGAAAAAGCCGTAGCCTTTATTTTAGTCAAATTTTTCTGGCTCTACTGCTCAGATAGTAATATTAGGGTTCTGTTGCTTGGAGGACTCTTGTGTCAGTCTACTGACTATTCTTAATTATCCAATAGCCACCTTGCTATGTCATACACAACAATTCCTTCAATATCG
>JABUSV010000216.1 GCA_021442555.1 Pseudobutyrivibrio sp.
TCGTCACACTTATTATCTTACGATAATAGTTCCCACTCGCAACGCTTCTCGTTGCTCGTGGGTTTGTCGCCTGCAACGCATGCGACAAACTATTAACTCTTCATGTATGCTTTGGATACAAATAAATTTGTCCCAAAGCAGTACATTCGAGTTAATACTATTATCGTAAGGTTGGAGTCTCGATAGTATCCATATCATCAAACTCCATGTTTTCTCCGCCCATCGCCCAGATGAAGGTATAGTTTGATGTTCCTACACCGGAATGAATCGACCATGATGGAGAGATTACTGCATCGAAATTGTTCATTACAATGTGACGTGTCTCTGTTGGCTCGCCCATCATGTGAAATACAGCCTGACCTTCTGGAATCTCAAAATAAGTATATATTTCCATGCGACGCTCATGAGTGTGGCTTGGCATGGTATTCCATACTGAGCCTTCCTTAAGCTCTGTCATTCCCATCGAAAGCTGACAAGTCTTGAGAACATCTGGATGAATAAACTGATTGATGGTTCTCTCATTAGCAAGCTTTTTGTCACCAAGTGGTCTGTGGTTAGCCTCCTCGATGGTGATAAGCTTGTTCTCATAAGCACAGTGTGCAGGTGCTGAAACCATGTAAAATCTTGCTGGGTTTGCAGCCTCATCTGATTCAAAGAAAACTTCTTTGTTACCCTGTGTAAGGTATAAGCAATCCTTATATCCCAACTTATACTCTACTCCATCAGCGGTAATCTTACCGCTTCCACCAAGGTTGAAGATTCCAATCTCTCTTCTCTCAAGAATGAAGTGTGTACCAAAATTACCCCAAACATCAATACCTTTGTCAAGAGCAACCTTTTCCTTAACTGGCATACATCCAAAGGTAACCATACGGTCCACATGCGAATAAACACAAACCACTTCATCATCCTTGTAAAGACCCGAAATGTGAAACTCATTTCTTAATTCCTCTGTAGTATAACGCTTTACATCACGCTGATTTGCGCTGTATCTGATATCCATATTGTTTTCTCCCCATACTGTATTATCTCTGAACTCTTGCTCCTGCACCGCCCATAACAGCTTCTACTTCTTTCTTTGAAGCCATTGTTGTATCTCCAGGTGTTGTCATGGCAAGTGCGCCATGAGCTGCACCATAGTTAACCGCAAGTTCTGCATCCTCTGTTGTCATAAGTCCATATACAAGACCTGATGCAAAGGAATCACCACCACCTACACGGTCCATGATTTCCAGCCCATCATACTGCTTAGCCTTGTAGATTTCTCCATCTGCCCAGCAGATAGCTGACCAGTCATTAACTGTAGCAGTCTTAACCTGACGAAGTGTAGTAGCTACTGCCTTGAAATTAGGATAAGTCTTTGCAGCTTCATTAATCATCTTCTTGTATCCATCAAGATTGAGCGTCTTGAGGTTCTCATCATTTCCTTCGATTTCAAATCCAAGACATGCTGTAAAGTCTTCCTCATTACCAATCATAACATCCACATACTTGGCGATTTCCTTGTTAACCTCCTGAGCCTTCTCAATTCCTCCGATTGCAGACCACATAGAAGGACGATAGTTAAGATCATAAGATACAATAGTGCCATACTTCTTTGCAGTCTTAATAGCTGCAAGAACTGTCTCGCATGACTGCTCTGAAAGTGCAGCATAGATTCCGCCTGTGTGAAGCCATCTTACACCCAGAGTTCCAAAGATATACTCAAAATCGAAGTCCTCTGGTGTTGCTTGAGATATAGCTGTGTTAGCTCTGTCTGAACATCCGACCGCTCCTCTGATACCAAAGCCTCTTTCTGTGAAATTGATACCATTTCTGCAAAGACGTCCAATACCATCAGTCTTTTTCATATAGATGAGGTCTGTAGCTACGCCGCCCTGCTCAATAAAGTCTTTCATCAGAAGTCCTACCTCATTATCAGCAAAAGCTGTAATAACAGCTGTATCCATACCAAAGCACTTGTGAAGACCACGGATAACATTGTACTCTCCGCCACCTTCCCATGCTCGAAATGAACGAGCAGTACGAATACGTCCCTCACCTGGGTCTAATCTAAGCATTACCTCGCCAAGAGATACTGCATCATATTTACATTCTGATTTTGGTCTAAGATTTAGATTCATGTTATTTATTCCTTTCCGAGTTTACTCACTCAGTCTTCGCCCGATATTCATCGAGCTTCAGACAGCTCCCTCATAGAGGGAGCCTGTGTTTACTTTCTTACAAGATGTACTCCGAAGCCACCTATTTCATTCTTAAGATAGATTGCCTTAAGTCCCTTTTCGTCTGTTACCGCTGAAGCATGGTCAAACTCAACGCCCATACGCTCCAAGTGGTATACAGCTCTGTCCATATAGTTGGTTCCAATGGCGATGTGACCTTTTGCTCCGCGTCCACCATTCTTCATTACCTCTACTGCTGTACCCGCAAAAATAGAACTGTTGCCGTTTTTTGCAGCAAATCCAAAAGGAGCAAATGCATTGGCTACCTTAACTGCCTCGTCCTCTGAATCCATGTTGATGCCAACATGACGGATTTCAAAGCCCAGCATATTTACTACCGCCTGACGGGTAAGCTCTGCAATCTTATCAAATTCACCGTTAGTGATGAGATCCTTCTTGCACATCCATGTTCCACCACAGGCAACAATCTTGTTGAAGTCCAGATAATCCTTGAGGTTATCAGCATTCACACCACCTGTTGGCATAAAGCGTACCTTAGTATATGGAGCTGCAATTGCCTTGATATAATTGATACCGCCTGCCTGCTCAGCTGGGAAAAACTTAACAACATCAAGACCAAGTGATAATGCAGCCTCAACATCTGAAGGATTAGCCGTACCTGGAATAACCGGAATGTTCTTACCCACACAATACTTTACAACCTCTGGATTAAGACCAGGGCTGACAATAAACTTAGCACCTGCGCCAACTGCTCTGTCAACCTGTTCAGTTGTAAGAACTGTACCTGCACCCACAAGCATGTTTGGGAACTTTGTTGCCATGATTCGAATAGATTCCTCAGCAGCTGCTGTACGGAATGTAACCTCTGCGCATGGAAGTCCGCCCTCACAAAGTGCCTTTGCAAGTGGCTCTGCATCCTTTGCATCGTCCAATGCGATTACTGGTACAATGCCAATCTTATAAATCTCATCAATAACGCTCATATATATGTCTCCTTTTTCTTTATCAACATCAAAAAATAACTAAATATAATAGTAATACCGTTTATGTAAATCCTCAATGTAAATTTCTTACATTTTTATGCATTTTTGTCCACTGAAATGAAAAAACTTTCTCAGGCTTATAGCGTTACACCCTGCTTAAATATAGCCATATCATGGAAACCAGCCTTTTCTGCACATACCAGTTCTCCCTCAGCTACTTTCATGACATAATCGTACAGCTTTAGTCCCAAATCATCCAAAGCCGTCCCCTCAACAGCAACGCCCGCATTAAAATCAATCCAACCGGATTTTTTATTAGCCAACGCAGTGTTGGAAGAAATCTTAACTGTAGGAACAGGTGATGCAAATGGTGTACCGCGACCTGTCGTAAACAATACAATCTGCGCACCAGATGCAGCAAGAGCTGTTGCCGCTACCAGATCATTACCTGGAGCAGACAAAAGATTAAGACCTGCTGTCTCAACCTGACTGCCATAAGACAGTACTCCCTTTACAATGGAGGTACCGGATTTTTGTGTACATCCCAAGGATTTATCCTCAAGGGTTGAGATTCCCCCTTTTTTATTCCCCGGGGAAGGATTCTCATATATTGTCTGATTGTGAGATGTAAAATAGTTCTTAAAATCATTGATTAAATCCACTGTCTTATCAAACAATTCACGATCCTCGCATCTGTTCATCAGAAGAGTCTCCGCGCCAAACATCTCTGGCACTTCGGTAAGAATCGTAGTTCCTCCATTGCCAATAAGCATATCTGAGAATCTTCCTACCAACGGATTGGCGGTAATACCAGAAAATCCATCTGAACCTCCACATTTTAAACCAACCACAAGCTTATCTACAGAAACCTCGCTTCTCTCAAATCCAGCAGCATAATCAATAAGCTCTTTGAGAGCATCAATTGCTACTGTAATCTCATCATCATGTTCCTGAGCTACAATATATTTCACCCTGCCCTCTGGCTGTTTGCCGATGTATGGCTTCAACACATCTATGTTGGAATTTTCACATCCTAAACCCAATACAAGAACAGCACCAGCATTAGGATGATTGATAAGGTCTGATAAAATAGTACGTGTATTTTCCTGATCATCCCCCATCTGCGAACAACCATATGGGTGTGGGAAAGCAACAACCTCATCAACAGTTCCCTTTTTTAAGCCCGATGCCATAGTTGCAAGCTTGGAGGCAATATTGTTTACACAACCTACAGTTGGAATAATCCACACTTCGTTACGCACACCAACCTTGCCGTTTTCTCTTAAAAATCCCTTAAAGGTCTTTTTTCCCAGAGATGATGCAGGAGCCCAACCATTTATTACAGCATCAACTGGTTCATAACTGTATTCAAGCAAATCACCAAGTCCTGTTTTTACATTGTGAGTATGAATCCAAGCGCCCCTTTTAATCTGCTCCTTTGCCACACCAATGGATTCGCCGTATTTAATAACAGTCTCTCCCTCAGCGATATCACATAGAGCTATCTTATGACCTGATGGTATATCCTCCAAAGCAGTTACAGAAGTACCTGCCACATCAAGTACCATTCCTTTTTCTATTGGCTTTAAACATACAGCAACCTTGTCATCAGCGTTAATTTTTATGAAAGAATCCATAACTTTGCTCCTTGTACACTATGCAAAATATTTTTCCATGGCAGCTTTCATTCCATTTGTTCTGATTTCCTTAAGATAGTTGACAACAGCATCTTCTACACCAGCAATAGCAGAAAGATCCTGTCCCCAGAAATCAACGTTGGCAAGCACAGCGTGAGCGTATTCCTTTGTTCCCTTTGGTGAATTAGCTGCAAAGAATTCTAATACCTTTGCATCATCTAATATATTGTACTCAACACCATCTCTGTGACCAATAAGTGCTTTATCCCTAATCTCTGTGCCAGTATAAAATGCACAGATAGATGCCAGTGAGAATGCAAGATGAGCTGGTACTTCATTTTTCTTTTCAATGTATCCCAAAAAGCTTGGCATACAACGAGCTCTCCACTTGGAAATAGAATTCAAAGAAATAGAAAGCAGTGCATGCTTAACATATGGATTGTCAAATCTTGAAAATACCGCACTTGCAAACTCTTCGCACTCTTCTTTGGCAAGAGTAAGTGTTGGTATAATTTCATCATGCACAGTTGATGTAATAAACTTGCGAATCAAATCATCGTTCATACACTCAAGCACTATATCATTTCCATATAAGAATCCAGAAAGCACAAAGGAAGTATGAGCTCCATTAAGAATACGAACCTTACGCTGCTTATATGGGTGATGGTCCTTGGTAAATATAACCGGAAGCCCTGCATCCGGTAGCGGAAATTCCTTGGAAATATCCTTATCAGATTCAATTACCCAAAGAGCAAATGGCTCAGCTGTTACACAAAGTTCGTCCCTGTAGCCCCATTCATCCCAAAGCTGAGTATCCATATCACGAGGATAACCTGTCACAATCCTGTCAACCAACGTCTGTGTAAATACACAGGCTTCCTTAACCCACTCTACAAACTCACTCTCTAAAGACCAGTTCTTGCACTGTTTAAGTACACATTCCTTGAGATGAGCTCCGTTATCATCAATAAGTTCTACCGGTAACATAACAAGGCCCTTATCCATGGCTCCATTAAAATGTTCCCATCTGGTATGTAAAAACTTGGTAAGCTTACCTGGGAAAGATGTTGGTGGACATAGCTCAAACTTATCGTCAGCATCATATACTATTCCGGCCTCTGTTGTATTAGACACCACAAACCTGAGCGTATCAATCTTGGCCAAATCGTTGTATTTTTCATATTCTTCGGTTGCTCCCACAGCATCTTTAACTGAAGTCACTATTCTGTTAGTAACCTTAGCCTCACCGTCATCAATTCCCCTGAGAGAAACTGTGTACTGACAGTCCTGGGCATGAAATCTGTCAAGAGAGCCAAACTCTATAGGCTTTATAAGAACGATGTCTCCATCGAATAATCCACTTTCATTAGTAATATCAATCATATAATCAACAAAAGCACGTAAAAAATTACCCTCACCAAACTGAACGACCTTAACTGGACGCTCTTTTTTACGAGTCATAGCCTTATTAATCTGTTCCATTTTATATCTCCTTTTTTGAAAAAATATCTTTCATAATCATGAAAGCATTTACATGCTAGTAATTTAACACCTTACAAGCCGTTAAGTCAATAGCAAATTATTGACTATTGAAATTATCTTTCATAAAGTGTAAGATACTTTCATAAAGGAAAACAAGACTATGACAATTTATGACATTTCACAAAAGGCAGGCGTCTCCATCGCTACTGTCTCTCGAGTTATGAATGGTAGTACCAATGTCAGACCAGAGACCAAACAGCGAGTATTGGACGTCATAAAAGAATACGGATACTCCCCTAATGCATTTGCCAGAGGTTTGGGACTTAATACCATGCAGGCCGTAGGCATTATCTGTGCCGACTGTTCAGATATGTTTTTAGCAAAAGCTATCTATTATGTAGAACAGGAATTACGTAACGCAGGTTATGAAGGAATACTATGCTGTTCAGGTTATGACTTAGAGGGAAAAAAGGAAGCTTTGCAGGTTCTTCTTCAAAAGCATGTGGATTCAGTTATTCTCATTGGATCTCACTTCTTATATGAAGACGACGAATCCAATGAGTATATCAAAACAGCTGCCAAGACCATACCGATTATGCTCTTAAATGCAGATTTTGACTGTCCTAATGTATATTGTGCATTCTGTGACGACTTCAAAGCCACCTATGAATCCACTTCCTATCTCATAGAAAATGGTTCAAAGCGCATCCTGCACTTATACGATTCAACTTCCTATTCAGGCCGTCGTAAGCTGGCTGGTTATCAGAGTTCAATGTTGGCTCATGATTTACCATTGGAAAAGGAAATGTGTGCTTATTTCAAGGGCGATCGCGAATCAGCCACAGAGATAGCATCCTTTTTAGATGAAGTCTGGGAATCAGGGGTTCACTTTGATGCCATTAGCTGCAGTAACGACTATATGGCCATGGGTGCCGTACGTTTTGCCAGGGCAAGACAGCTTAATGTGCCTGATGAGTTCCAGATTATGGGCTACAACAATACCGTGCTTACTACCTGTTCATATCCAGAGCTTTCCTCTGTAGACAACAAAATCGAGATGATTTCAGGTCAGATAGTCCAGACTCTTGTAGAGATTTTAAACGGTAAGCAGATGCCCCAAAAGACCATTGTTTCACCAGAGATTATCTGCCGTGAAACCACAAAATGATTATTTTTTAGGAGGAACAAAAATGAAAGCATTTATGGATAAGGATTTCCTGCTTCAGACACCTACTGCACAAGATTTATATCATGATTTTGCAGAGAAGATGCCTGTACTTGATTATCATTGTCACATCAATCCAAAGGAGATCGCTGAGGACAGACAGTTTGAAAATATCACTCAGGTATGGCTTGGAGGTGACCACTATAAGTGGCGTTTCATGAGATCCTGTGGTGTCGAGGAATATTACATAACAGGCGAAGCTCCTGACAAGGAGAAGTTTTTCAAATGGGCAGAGTGTCTGGGCAAGGCAGTTGGTAACCCTTTGTATCACTGGTCTCACCTTGAGCTTCAGAGATATTTTGATTATCACGGATATCTCAACAAAAACACCGCAGAAGAGGTATGGAATATTTGCAACGCTAAGCTTGCTCAGCCAGACATGAGCGTTCGCAACATCATAAAAAAATCCAACGTTACTCTTATCTGCACCACTGATGATCCTATAGATTCCCTGGAATATCACAAATCAATCAAGGCGGATACCAGTTTTGATGTACAAGTACTTCCAGCATGGAGACCTGACAAGGCCATGAATTTGGAAAAGCCTGAATATCTTGATTATCTTTCAAAGCTGTCTGAAGTATCAAAGGTACAGGTTAACAGCTTTGCTTCTTTGCAGGAAGCTCTTAAGGTACGTATGGCATATTTCGCTCAAAATGGTTGTACTGTTTCAGACCATGCTCTTGAATATGTAATGTACGTTCCTGCTACTATAGAAGAAGTAGAAGCTATTTTTGCCAAAAGATTTTCAGGACAGACTGTTACAAGAGAAGAAGAAATGAAGTTTAAGACAGCCTTTATGCTGTTTGTAGACAAAGAATATCACAAGCTCAATTGGGTATCACAGCTTCACTACGGCTGTAAGAGAGATAACAATCGTCTCATGTACGATAAGCTTGGTCCAGACACAGGCTATGACTGCATAAACAACTATGCTCCATCCTCAGAGATGGCAGATTTTCTTAATGCACTTATTGCAACTGATGAGCTTCCAAAGACAATACTTTACAGCTTAAACCCTAACGATAACGCTTCAATAGGCACAATCCTTGGTTGTTTCCAAGATTCCACTGCAGTTGCAAAGATTCAGCAAGGTTCTGCTTGGTGGTTCAATGACCACAAGACAGGCATGGAACAGCAAATGATTTCCCTTGCAAATCTTGGCAATCTCTCAGGTTTTGTAGGTATGCTTACAGATTCAAGAAGCTTCCTATCATATACACGTCACGAGTACTTCCGTCGCATCATGTGCAATTTTATCGGCGGATTGGTAGAAAACGGGGAGTTTGCCAACGACACTGAGACTCTCAAGGAAATCGTAGAGGGCATCTCATATAAGAACGCCGTACGTTACTTTGAATTTGATTTATAAATCCCGCACTTAGAAATAAAGCCTCCCCAAAATCAGGGAGGCTTTATTTCATGTTATTACTAGTCTACGAAATCTTTTTCTAATACTGTAGCTGTAGTTGCTACTTTACTTACAGTCTTTGTCGCCACAGTGAGTACATACCAGGTTGCCAATACCTTAGAGTTATCTATTGTTTAGACAACACTTCCTCTTCCGTCATAGAGGTATGTATCGTATTTTTCTGAGGAGGTCCTTCCTGTGGCTCCATAGTTATAGGT
>JABUSV010000215.1 GCA_021442555.1 Pseudobutyrivibrio sp.
AGCAGACAAATCAGCGATTTAATTGCAGAGCTGTCAGGACTGCCAGGTATTGGTACCAAATCTGCACAGAGGCTGGCTTTTCACATATTAGGAATGGATGAAGCCAAGGTTGAACAGCTGGCAGGTACTATTATTAATGCCAGACAAAATGTGCATTACTGTAAGGAGTGTTTTACTCTCACAGATCAGGAGTTATGTCCTATATGTTCAAATCCCAAGAGGGATAAGAATGTGATTATGGTAGTAGAAGATACAAGGGACTTGGCTGCATATGAAAAGACGGGCAAGTTTGAGGGCGTATATCACGTGCTACATGGTGCAATATCGCCCATGCAAGGGATTGGACCGGCAGATATTAAGCTAACTGAGCTTATGCAACGTTTGGCCAGAACGGATGTCACAGAGGTTATTGTAGCTACCAACTCATCATTGGAGGGAGAGACCACAGCTGCTTACATCAGCAAGCTAATCAAGCCAACAGGTATCAAAGTCAGCAGAATAGCCAGCGGAGTTCCAGTAGGAGGAGACTTGGAATATATCGACGAGGTCACGTTGCTTAGAGCATTGGATGGCAGAATAGAGTTATAGATTTTCAGCAGGATATAAAGTCCTGCTGTTTCTTTTTTTATAGGATTAATAAAAGACACAAAGCATCCGAAATAATAGATGCAGGCGAAGTTTGTAAAAACTAAATACTTACAGGAGGGTGTTTTGATGCAGATAGAAGGCATTAAGATTACTGATTATCTGGGAGGCGAAGAGATCTCTGTACTTCCTAAGCAGATAATTCGCAGTACAGCTAACACTTCTGAAAGTAAAAGCACGGATGCTTACACTTCTAATTTCAAGGTTGATTCTAACAACTATACCAAATACGGCAGGGAAGCCGATGATGAAAATAAAATAAAGAATGCGATAGAACAGGGCCAAAATATGAGCGAAGAAACCTTTGCTGATATGATGTATGTAAATGGGCCTGTTAGTGGTGCTGTAGTAAATGAATTGTCTGATGAGGGAATGGATCCCCTTGATACAGAAGTTACTACCATGGTTACAGTAGTAGATAAGATAAAGATGGCACTTGCCAAGGCTGGCAAGGATATTACTACAATGGGTGGATTGTCTGACGAAGAGCTTAAAGCCATGAGTGATAATATCGCCCAGGCTTTGAATATGGCTTCTGAAATCAGTGAGAACATTTCCACTCAGCAGGCTAATTTTCTGGTAAAAAATAATCTTGAACCAACCATAGAAAACATATTAAGTGCAAACCACAAGGTTCCACAAGATGATGCATTACCTAAAAACGTGGTAACAGATACTCTGCCACAAGAAGAAGCAAGAACCATTGTAGATGATATTATTGACCAGCTACAGAAACAAATAGACAACATTGAGTCATCATATATAGATGTATCTACAGAAGAAGGTATATCAAGGTTTAAGGATATCTGCACAGATATGCTAAAAGCTGGAATAAATCTTACTGCAGATAACATAGATGCTTATGTGAAGTATGTTAATTTTAATAAGCCCTCAGAAGAAAAAATTGAGACTGCTATTAAGGATATTCTTATGGAGGGTAAGGTACCCACGCAGGCATACCTCATAGAGGGCTATTCTATAATGGACAAGGCAAGAGAGCTGGTCGGAAACATAAATGCCATGGATGAAGCTGAGCTTGACGATGTGAATGCTAGAATACAGTTAGAACAGATTCGTCTTATGATGACTGAAGAGTCTGCTTTTACCATGATAAAAAATGGTATAGATGTAGATACAACAGATTTGAAGCAGCTATTATGCAATCTTGAAAAAACAAGAGATGCATTGATAGAAAAGTTGTGTCAGGGTGCTACAGAAGAAGAGACCAATGAAAATGTCAAGGATTATGTTGCAACCATGTCTGAGGTGGACCAGATAAAGGGACTTCCTATAGATGTGGTTGTAAAACTGCCTCAGATTGGGCAAGCTACTTTGCCTCAAATAAGAGAGGCAGGAAAGTCACTGGCTGAAGAGTTTAAACGCCTTGAGATGACATATGAAGCAGTGGGAACGGAGGTAAGAAAAGATCTTGGTGACTCCATAAACAAAGCTTTTGCAAATGTAGGAGACATATTAGAGGATCTGGGATTTTCTCCTGAAGATGAGTTGGCTGTTAAGGCGGTACACGCTCTTGCAAGAAATCAGCTGGCTCTTACTACAGAGTCAGTAACATCAATGAAACAGTCTGTAGAACTTTTGACAAGAACAGTTAAGAACCTGACACCAGTGGTGGTATCTGAGCTTATAAAAAGAGGCGAGAATCCTTTGGATTTAAGTCTGGAGGAGCTGAATGAGAAAACTGATGAGATAAAAATAGATACAGGAGAAACCTCTGCTGAGGAAGGCTTTGCCAAATTCTTGTGGAAGGCAGAACATACAGAGGGAATAACAAAGGAGCAAAGAGATGCTTATATAGGACTCTATCGACTACTTAATCAGATAGAAAAATCAGATGGAGCAGCCATTGGTGCGCTTATAGGGCAGCATACAGAGGTTACTCTTAGAAACCTTATGACAGCCGTTCGATCTGGCAAAAAAACAGGCAAAGAGTATGAGGTAAGCGACAAGGTAGGAGCCCTGGATCAGTTGGTAGTAGATGATTTGTCTATTACAGAGCAGATTGAGAAGGTATTTTTGACAAACAGGACGTTAGATGCCAAGGAGGCTATGACGCCTGAAAAGATGAAGATGTTTTCTGATGAAAATGAATATCTTGATATGAATCCAGATCAATTTGCAACAGCCATGGAATCACAGCCAGATAGTTTGGAGACAGCATACAAGGCCACGAAGACTGCTGAAATGCAGAAAGTATTTGAAGGCGCAGACGAAGAGGTTATCAATCTTCTAAAGCAGTATGATATACCTATTACAACCAACATGATTTCTGCTATGACGCAGTTCATGAACAATAAGAATAGTGCCTTTAAGAATCTTTTTGAGCAAGCCACAGAAGATGAAGATGAGATGGAAATGCTTATTCAAACCTTAACGGAAAGATTTGGAGAGGCGTGCAAAACACCACAGGAAATGGCGGAGGCCCAGGAAGCTCTAGGAATATTGGCTGAGAATGCCATGAAAAATATAATCACAGAGGGTGATACAACATCTATTGATTTAAAGGCCATGAAGCTTATTAAGACGCAGATGAACGGTCTTAGCACCATGGCTAAAAATGAGCAGACTTATCACATACCTATAATGGTTGCTGATGAGGAAGGAAATATGACACTTAAGATAGTCAAGGGTTCTTATGATAAGGGACTGGTAAAGATGGCGCTTAGAGCATCATCTATCGGTGCTGTGTCAGGAAGTATAAAGTATGAGGCTAATACACTAAAAGGTAACTTTTCTTGTGAAAGAGAAGAGACAAGAGTTCTTATGAGCGAACAGGCTCCTTTCATAGCAAAGACTATTATGGAGCAGACTGGACTTACAGTATCCTTCACTTTTGGAAGAGACATGTATCTTAGTGAAAACAGTATCTACGATAAAAGAGATGAAAAGGAATATGCATCTGATGTTGAAGATAGTGTAAGTACTACCGTATTATATAAAGCGGCCAAGGGATTAATAGATGTAGTAGCTGAAATATTCAATTAATGGTATAAGCTTCATCTGAGCGGTTAAGATTAGATGAAGCTTATCCGATAAACAAAGTACATGGAATAAGGATGTTCCAAATATATGCCACCGCATGGATGCTAAGCTTTGAGGCAAACGGAGGCAAATATGAGAATAAACAATAATATTGCAGCAGTAATTACAAATAATCAACTTCTTGGAAACGAGGATTCCCTCGCAAAATCTATGGAGCGTCTTAGCTCTGGACTCAGTATCAACCACGCATCAGACAATCCTTCGGGAATTGCTATTGCCAGCAGAATGCAAGCTCAGATAGAGGGCTTGGATCAGGCTGATAATAATGCAAACGATGGTACATCCGTTATTCAGACCGCAGATGGTGCATTGAAGGAAGTAACGGAGATGCTACAGCGTATGCGTGAGCTTTCTGTACAGGCAGCTAATGGTACTAACTCAGAGTTGGAGCGTAAGTCTATTCAAATGGAGATCGACTCTCTCAAAGAAGAGGTGGATCGTATTTCCCAGACAACACAATTTAATACAAAAAATTTACTCGACGGTTCTATGGATGCAAGAATCTATGGAGAGCATTGTACAAGAATCCAAAGTAATGAGAACGTGCCGGCTGGAAAATATACTTTTAAGGTAAAGGCTGCTGCTACGCAGGCTAATCTTGCTACAAAGCCACATACAGTGGAAGAGGCTTGGGATTCTGATGAAAGAACAGAGACCTCTTATGATGTCAGAATGGTTAATGGCGAAGAACAAAGCACAAGAACAGTTGTATCTACTATAGCCCATATTACAAGTCCTGCTTATAATACAACAGATTGTAAGGGGCTTGTAGACAGAATTAATACCACATTCTATGTAAATGAAGTTAGAAAGACTGTTACAAATGAGAGATTGCCAGATTCTGATCCTAATAAAACTATAAGTGAAGCGACATCTACCAGTGCCCAATTAAAAGGATTCCCAATAGATGGATCCATGGAAATCAATGGCGTGGTAGCTGAGTTTTATCAGGGAATGGCTGGTACAGAGGTATACAGAGTAATAAAAGAAGCAGCAGAAACAGCAGGGGTATTGATTTCAGATTATGATAAGCCTCTGGAATTGACATCAGAAAATTATGGTGCCAATGAGTTCATAAGGCTGGGTTTTTATCCACAGGAAATCGCAGAGGTTTTAGGTGGTTTTGAAAAGATGGAGAGTAGTGGAACAAACCCTGATCTGGAGCTGCAAAGAGAGACTGCTAATTCTCAGTTTGGAAAACAGGCACTAATATATTATGAAGACAGAAAAGTAAGCATAAAGGACTCTAATGGATTTGAGTTATCTTTTATGTTAGATACAGGTTTTGAAGAGGGAACAGATAGTAATCCTGTAGATGCGGATAAGGGAAATGTGACGCTTACTGTAACAGATATCGGTATTATGAAGCTTCAGATAGGCTCTAACATGGGTCAGACCATGAACATTAGGATTCGCGATACATCATGCAACAGCATGTATATAGATGAGATAAATGTTACCAAGCATAATGGTGCTGAAGAGGCCATGAATCTATTGGATAATGCTATACAGTATATTTCATCTGTACGTTCGCAGCTTGGTGCATATGAAAACAGATTAGATCATACATCTAATTCTCTTGGTGAGACAGGGGAAAACATGACCTCTGCCATATCACGTATCGAAGATGTAGACATGGCAACAGAGATGGTTGAGTACACAAGACTTAATGTATTGGCTCAGGCTGGTACATCAGCATTGTCTCAGGCAAACGAATTACCAAACCTGGCTTTACAGCTATTACAATAACAGGACATATTATGACAAAAGAAACAATATCAGCATTTACACTTAAAATTACATCAAGCAACAAGAGTCAGCTCATTAATATTGTTTTTGAGATCTATAAGGTTCACGAGGCAGAAGCACTTGAAGCTTTAGAGAGTGGGGACATCAAATCTGCCACCCATTCTATCAGCAAGCTGATAGAGGTAGTAAATCATCTGCAGAAGGACCTGGATTTTAAGTATGATATATCAAAGGAGCTAAATGCTCTGTATGATTTTGTTCAGAGAAGCCTTGCCAAGGCAATATATCAAGCTAAGCCAGAGGGAATATACGAGGCCAGAGTAGTGATGGATGAGTTGTCAGATGCATTTATGCAGATAGCAGCATTGGATAGTTCTGAGCCTTTGATGAGAAATACCCAGTCTGTAGTTGCAGGCTACACATATGGCAGAACAAGTCTAAATGAGAGCTTTATGAACGACCAAACCAGTAGAGGATTTTGGGCATGATTTGGTAAAAATTATATATGATTAGATGATTTTGGGAGATTCCAATTTTTTGGGATCTCTTTTTTGATGCGTTATAAAAAATATGATATTTACAAATACCAACTAAAGATATAACGTTTCAAGTTTTTTAGTGAAAATTATACAAATATTGAATTAGTCAAAATATACAATTGTAAAATTTGCGAAGATTGCGCTGGAAAAAAAGATACCGGGGAAATATAATGCTAACTCGAACGGAGGTGATCGACACGTATTCATTTATGGTTTGGTGCCTGCTTGTGTGCGCAAATGTATGCGACGCAAAATACTATCGAGTGCCAAATGAACTGATTGGTCTGGGATATCTGTTAGGTATTCATATTCATGTGATGTCATATGGAGCAAAGGGACTTGTCATTTTTATGGTGAAAGCTGTGATACCCATACTTTTATTATATCTGCTGTATGTAATAGATGGACTGGGGGCTGGGGATATTAAATTATATTCAGTGATAACAGGATGCACGTCGGCTGTGGTGGGTACGATGGAATCCATGTTACTGTTGGTGACCTTATCCATATTTATAGCTGGAGCCGCAATAGTATTAAGGTGTTTTAAGGAAAAGAGGTTAGACAGAAGAAAGTTACATTTTTCCTTTTATATTACAGCAGCATTTTACACAATGCAGTGGCTGTAGGGAGGTTATTAATTGAAGAAGGATATAGCATTATGTGATCTGGACATGGACTACATTACCAGATTTGCCTCATATCTGATGGGGAAGAGAAATAGCTCGAAGGTGGAGCTGCATATTTTTACTACACCAGAGAGTTTCTTTTCAGATGAAGGAGATTATGATGTCGGTTTAATGACATCGGATTTTATGGAAGTAATGGATTTTAAGACACAGGGTAATATAAGAAAAAGATACCTTCTGTCTGAGGATAATTACAACAAAGAAAGTGAATTGGATTGGGTATATAAATATCAATCCATGGAAGCGATAATACAAGCTATCCCTGAAATACAGGAAGAACTAAATCAGAATGTTCAGACGGAAGAAATAGGAAAAAGAAAACCATATCTTATGGGAGTGTTTTCACCTATGTCCCATGAATTACAGCTGCCTTTTGCAATGGCACTGTGTGATTCCATCAAAAATCAGGGACGTATATTATTTCTGGACTTGGAGGAGATATCAATACTTTCCAGTCTGTTAAATACAGAGTCAGATAGTAATCTGATGGATTTGATTTATGAATTAAGCACAAACAAGACTCTTGGTGAGGATGCGATAAAAAGGCATATTAATCAGTTCATGGGGATGGACTACATTTCACCTTTTATCAATCCGGATGATTTGGTTCAGATTGGGGAAGCTGAGCTATTGAAGCTATATGAGGCAATCAATCAAATGGGCTATGAGACAGTAGTATTGCTTTTGGGGAGAGCAGTACCTGGATTTACAGAATTGCTGTCGCATATGGATCAGCTGATTATGCTTTCAAAGCCAGGAGATTATTATAACAAGGGGTCGAAGGTATTTTTGGATTATATAAACAGAAGTGGCATAAATGCCAATGTTACAGAGGTTAAGCTGTCCATGTCTGCAGGAAATCTAAAGGACGGCACATACTGTATTGAGGAATTGCTAACTGGAAATTTGGGGTTATTTGTTCGGAAATTATTGGAGGATGGAACTGTAAGTTTTGGCAGTCAGCTGGCTTATGCAGGCTAACGAATATGAAGCTCTTCTCAAGGAACGAGTTTTAGACAGAATCGATTTGTCTTACGACATATGTGATGATGACATACAAGAGATAATTAACAGAGAGCTCAGCATTCTATCAAAGGATGAGCATATCCTGTTTAAAGACAGGATGCTTTTGGGAGAGCGAGTGTTCAATTCTCTAAGAAAACTTGATGTATTAGAGGATCTGTTAAAGGATGACGAAGTCACAGAAATAATGATTAATGGATATGACACGATATTCATTGAAAAAAATGGAAAGCTTATAAAGGCAGACGTGGGGTTCACCTCCAAGGAGAGGTTGGATGATATTATCCAAATCATTGTCTCTGCCAACAATCGAATAGTAAATGAATCATCTCCAATAGTGGATGCCAGATTAGAGGATGGTTCAAGAGTAAATATAGTATTAGAACCAGCATCGGTTAAGGGAAGTATAGTATCTATTAGAAAATTTCCCAAAACTCCTATGACCATGGGGAGGTTATTGGAGTTTGGAGCGATAAACAAAGAAATTGCAGACTGCATGAAAAGACTGGTTGAAGCAGGATACAACATAGTGGTCTCAGGAGGAACAGGCTCGGGGAAAACGTCGTTTTTAAATGCTCTGGCAGAGTATATTCCCAAGGATCAGAGAGTCATCACTATAGAAGACAGCGCGGAGCTGCAGCTTTTTACAGTAGACAATCTGGTGAGGCTTGAGGCTCGCAATTCCAATTTGGAAGGGAAAAATCAGATTACAATCAGGGATTTACTAAAAACATCTCTTAGAATGCGTCCTGACAGACTTATTATCGGTGAGTGCAGAGGAGCTGAGGCTTTGGAAATCTTACAGTCGGCTAATACAGGACATGATGGGACATGCTCCACATTACACTCGAATTCCTGTAAGGATGCCCTGTCAAGACTGGAGGTAATGACCATGATGGCTGGAGAAGAGATGCCACTTAATGCCATACGACAACAGATAGCAGCTGGTATAGATATAGTGGTGCAGTTATCGAGAATAAGAGATGGTTCAAGAAAACTTATAGAAATAAGTGAAATAGATGCTTTTGAAAATGGGGAAATAAAGCTAAATACCTTGTACAGGTTTTATGAACTGGAGGAAATTGATGGGAAGGTTACAGGTGAATGGAGAAGAGAAAGCGACCTGAAACATCAGGGAAAACTAAAAAGAAGAGGTCTGACGCTGTAACGTATAGAGTTACCAGGGAAGATGCAGTAGGAATACTGCAGGGACTGCTTATAACAGCAGTTATAAGTCTACTGTTTTTTCGTTCCATATACGGTGCAGTCTCAGGGGTATTGATTCTGCCGTTCTGGCTAAGACAATACAGAAATGAGTTGCATCAAAAGAGAAGAGCTGACATGGAAAATGAATTCAAGGAATATACCATGATGATAGCAAGCTTGTTAGATGCAGGATATTCTCTGGAGAGAGCCCTAAGACAAAGCGAGGTGGA
>JABUSV010000090.1 GCA_021442555.1 Pseudobutyrivibrio sp.
AATTTTCTAAATTTAACATTTTTAAGCAATAAATTAATCTTATATCTTTTCTCTTATTTTTATCATTTATTTTAATATAATAATTTTTAGGGTTAGAATATGTATTATAAATTTTATTTTTGAATTGCTTTTTTTCTAATTCTTTTTGTTGCTTTTGATTTGTGTTTATATTATTACTGTGATTATGGTGATTTATTTTAGAATATCTTGTTCTGTAATCATTATCTATCCTCCAACATATCAATTATATGTAATTCTCCTTTAGGATTTGCCAAAAAAATAGTTCCAATCTTTTGATTTTCAAATATTCTATGAATGTTTCCTATATGTGCTCCATTAGTAATAACCATATCGGCGCCACAGGCATTGGCAATCTGGGCCGCCTTAAGCTTTGTTGCCATACCACCAGTTCCAACATTTGAACCTGTATCTGCAGAGGCCATATGAAGTACTTTATCAATATCGTCAACTACATCAACCAACACAGCGTCGGGATTTGTACGAGGATTGTCCGTGTACAATCCATCTATATCTGATAATAATATTAATGCATCAGCTCCAACTAACGCCGCAACGATGGCTGATAATGTATCATTATCGCCAAACTGAATCTCGTGTGTTGAAATGGTGTCATTTTCATTAACAACTGGAATAACCCCTAGATTAAACAATTCATTAAAAGTGTTTTTTGCATTACATCTGGCTTCATCATCTATCATATTATTTTTAGTAAACAAAACCTGGCTGGCAACCTGATTGTACTCAGAGAATAGTTTAATATATATTGACATCAATACAGCCTGTCCAATAGAAGCGCAGGCCTGTTTAGTTGCAAGATTACTCGGTCTTTCTTTTAAACCAATAGTACCTCGTCCCACCGCTATTGCACCTGATGTTACCAAAATTACATCTTTTCCCTGATTTCTCAAATCGCAAAGCTGTCTTATCATTCTCTCTAGCTTCGTATAGTCAAGATTTCCAGTTTGAGGATGTGTTATAGTTGACGAACCCACTTTAACTACTATTCTTTTTTTCTTAGTAAAATCCACGTTATTCATTGCTGTCCTCTTTAAGAATATAATTCATGTAATTCTATCACTTTATTATTGGTATATGCAAGGAAATACAGTCAAAAAAAGCCCTGACTTACATAAAGTCAGGGCTCATGTTTATGATATTACTTTTCTTGGACAATTATCTGCACAGGCACCACATCCTGTACATTTATCCTGATCAATGTAAGCAATGTTTCCCTCTACATGAACAGCATCAGATTCACATACCTTTTCACATTTATGACATCCAATACAGCCCACTTTACAAACCTGCATAACATCTTTACCTTTATCATTATTCCTGCACTCTACCACATGTGATGCATCATAAGGAATAAGTTCTATTAACTGCTTAGGACAGGTTGCAATACACTTTCCACAAGCCTTACATGCGTCCTTATCAACAACAGCTACACCGTTAACAATATGAATAGCGTCAAAAGGGCAGGCCTTTACACATGAGCCATAACCCATACATCCATAATTACATGCCTTAGGACCGCCTGCGGGAACAAAAGCCATTGCATTACAGTCTTCAACTCCAGTGTACTCATAAAGCACTGACGACTTTTCACAATCACCCATACATCTGACATGAGCAACTTTCTTAACACCGGCCTCTACAGAAACACCCATAATTTCAGCAACCTGATTGCCAACTTCATCGCCACCAACAGGGCACTGATTACAAGGTGCTTCCCCATTTACTATAGCTGCAGCCAAGCCAGAACATCCAGCATACCCACAACCTCCACAGTTATTACCTGGAAGAACTCCCATAATAGCTTCTTCTCTAGGATCAACCTCTACTTTAAACTTCTCAGCTGAGAAACATAGGAAAAAACCAATGACACAACCTGTTGCGCCAACGATCACAGCTGCAAGAATAATACCTGTAATACTCATCGAAAGCCCTCCTATATAACACCTGAGAACCCAAGGAATGCCATGGCCATTAATCCTGATGTAACAAGAACAATAGCTGTACCCTTGAATGCTGAAGGAATATCATTGTACTCTATCTTTTCTCTTATACCTGCCATTATAACAATAGCAATTGTAAATCCAGTTGCAACACCAATACCAGATATAACACACTCTAAAATATCATAACCGTTAGTTACGTTATTAAGAGCTGTACCAAGAACTGCACAGTTTGTTGTAATAAGTGGAAGATATACACCAAGTGATTCGTACAATGATGGAACACTCTTCTTTAAAAACATCTCTACGAACTGTACTAATGCAGCAATAACAAGAATAAATACTATTGTCTGCATGTATTCAAATCCAGTAGGTGCAAGAATAAACTTGTAAATCACGCTTGTTACAAAAGATGCAATACCAATTACAAAAATAACAGCCCCACCCATACCTGCAGCGGTTTCAACTCTCTTTGAAACTCCAAGGAATGGACAAAGTCCCAAGAACTGAGACAAAACTACGTTATTTACAATCGCTGATGCAACCAATATAAGAATTAGATTTGTTACGTAATCCATAACTTATTTTGCCTCCTTTCCTGTACATTCTGTAGCACTTGGACATCCATCACAGTTACCTGTTGTACAACCAACAGCCTTTGGAAGTGGTTTACCCTTCTTTTCCATGTTCTTTCTTATTACATTCATAATAGCAACTAAAAATGCAAGAACAAAGAAAGCACCAGGAGCAAGTCCAAACAATGTAATATGATAATTATCAAGGAATGGTATATTTACATCAAATACAGACCCATTTCCAAGAATCTCTCTTACTATACCAATGCAAGTAAGACCAATTGTAAAACCAAGACCCATACCAATACCATCAAACATGGATGGAATAACAGGATTCTTGGACGCATAGCTTTCTGCACGACCTAAAATAATACAGTTAACAACAATAAGTGGAATATATATTCCAAGGGAATCATAGAGGGATGGCAAAAATCCCTGCATCAAAAACTGTACTATTGTTACAAATGATGCTACTACTACGATAAAAGCAGGCATTCTGACTCTGTCAGGAATAAAGTTACGAAGGGCTGAAATCATCATGTTTGAAAGAATCAAAACAACTGTAGTTGATAGCCCCATGCCTACACCGTTAATAGCCGATGTTGTAACTGCAAGTGTTGGACACATTCCAAGCATTAACACAAATGTAGGATTTTCTTTCCAAACACCATTTACGATACGTTCAATATTTTTATTCATTACTGTGCACCTCCTGTTAAGTTATTAAAGTAGGTAACACAGGCATTAACGCCATTTGTCACTGCCTTAGATGTTATGGTTGCTGCAGAAATTGCATCAATCTGATTATCAGAAGCAGCACCACCCTTTGTTACTTCAAAGATTGTAGCATTCTTATTAACGAACTGAGCCGAGAAGGTTCCATCTCCTGTATCTCTGGCTTTCATACCAAGTCCAGCTGTTTCTGAAATGCTGGTGATAGAATATCCATTAATAACACCAGCATTGGTAATACCAACAGAAAATGTTATCTCTCCGCCATAACCTGCTTTGGTAGTTACAGTAAAAACATAACCCAATGCACCATTAGCATCCTTTGCAACAACACAATTATTAATTGATTCTGTTGTAAATCCTGCTGACTGAACCAAAGCTGTAGCATTATCAGAATTAAAACCTTCTAATTCCTCAAAATCTGTTGCAGATTCAAATACTGTAGCATACGCTCTAGCTGTTGCTGCAGCTGAAGCAGCTTTTATTGGCTCTTTTGTAATCTCATATACTATACCAAGAGCTGTACCTGCGATAACTGTAATCAAAGTAAGGATAAGTGCATCTTTTACTAATTTATTCATTAGTTGTCACCTCCCTTTGCCTTCTTTACTCTTTTGATACCAAAAGCTCTTGGAACAGTTACCTTTTCAATAAGAGGAACCAAAAGATTACTGAAAATGATTGCATAAGATACACCTTCAGCAGAGTTTCCAAATATTCTAAAAATACCGGTTAGAACACCAAGACAAATACCAAATAATACTTTACCCATAGGCGTAATTGGAGATGTAACATAATCTGTTGCCATAAAGAAGGCTCCTAGCATAAGTCCACCACCGCATAACTGAGCTACAAGATATCCTGTATCAAATCCGTGTCCACTAAATAAAATGATAAATATTACAAATGATAAGATGTAGGTACCAGGTATCACAAGATCGATAACTCCAAGCAAGATCAGAATAATAGCACCCAAAAGAATACAAAGTGCACTGGTCTCACCGATAGTACCACCGCATCTACCGATAAGCATGGACATAGCATCTACTGCTTCACCACCTTTTAATACTGCAAGAGGTGTAGCCTGTGATACGCCATCAAACTCAAAGTTGGTCATTGTACCAGCAAAGGAAACAAGTAAGAATACTCTACCTCCTAAAGCTGGATTCATAAAATTCTGACCTAATCCACCAAAAAGCATTTTAACAATAACGATTGCAAAAACACTTCCTATCACAGCCTGCCATACAGGTAATGTGTGTGGAAGATTAAGTGCTAATAAAAGTCCAGTAACAACAGCACTTAAGTCTGAAATAGTGCTCTTTTTATGAACTATTTTTTCAAATATGTACTCACTTGCAACACAAGAAGCAATACAAACCAAAACAAGAAGAAGTGCTCTAAAGCCAAAATTGAAAATACCAAAAATAGTAGTTGGTAAAAGGCCTATGATTACATAAAGCATTATTCTTGAGGTATCATCTTTGCCTCTGACATGTGGCGAAGAAGCAACATGTAATAAATCACTCACTGTTATTCACCTACTCTTTCTACTTTTTACGCTTATCAGCCAAAACCTGTTTCTTCATAGTCTTAATAGCCTGTGCAAGTGGCTTTCTTGCTGGACAAGCAAAGCTACAGCTTCCACATTCTATACATTCAAGACCATACCATTTTTCAAATTCAGATTTAGCTCCATTATCAGCAAACTTTGAAAGTCTTGAAGGTATGAGTTTTTCTGGACATGCTTCAACGCATCGGCCGCAATTGATACATGCAGTAGTCTCATATTTAGATACTTCGTCCTCTGTAAAACAGAGCATAGCTCCACTTGTTTTTGTAGTAGGAATATTGGTCTCGAATAACGCAAATCCCATCATAGGACCACCAGAAATAATCTTCTTGGCTGGCTTTACAAGCCCACCACCTGCTTCAAGTATTTCTGCGCAGCTCATACCAATTGGTATTCTAAAGTTACGTGGTTCCATAACCGCTTCACCAGATAAAGTAAATATACGATCAATCACTGGCTTGCCTTCTACAACAGCTGTATAAATCGCATTGATAGTAGCAACATTATCTACAATACAACCAGCATCCGCAGGAAGCATCTTGGAGTTAATGCTTCTTCCTGTACATGCATAAATAAGCTGTCTCTCACCACCCTGTGGGTATTTGGTCTGAAGAGGAACAACCTCGATTCTTGACTCTGAAGCAACCATCTTTTGAAGATTTTCTATAACATCTCTCTTGTTATCCTCTACACCAAGTAAGCCCTTGGCTCTTGGGAAAAGCTGAAGAATAATTTTCATACCTTCGATTAACTTCTCAGGTTCTTCTACCATACTGCGGTAATCAGAAGTCAGATAAGGCTCACATTCTGCACAATTTGCAATGATATACTCAATCTTGTCAGGCTCTTTTGGTGAAAGCTTAACATGAGTAGGGAAGCCGGCACCTCCCATTCCAACAATACCTGCATCCTGTATTTTCTTAATAATCTCTTCATTTGAAAGTGCAAATACGTCCGTGCAACCTTCAAATCCAGTCTCGATATAGTTTCCATCATTTTCAATAACAATAGACATAACCATATCACCCACTGCAACACGTCTAGGCTCAATTGCTTTTACTGTACCAGATACAGATGAATAGATAGGAGCTGAAACAAATCCTCCTGCCTCTGCAATCTTCTGTCCTCTTAACACAGTATCACCAACTGCAACAATAGCTGTTGCTGGAGCACCTATGTGCTGTGACAGTGGATACACCATTTCACCTTGTGCCTGTGGCTTGATATCCTTGATTGGCTTATCTTTAGATAATTCTTTGCCTTCATATGGATGAACGCCACCCTTAAATGTTTTTAGGCTCATGATTTTTCCCTTTCTCTTTAGATTATATGTGACCATATTTAATACAATTATAGCATTATTTGCTCTCAAATAAAAAATGCTTTTTTAAACTACTAATGTACAATTTTCGGTACTTTAAAATAATATTGTTGTATAATCTATATAGTTTTTATTGGAGACCATTTATTATGCAAAAAATAATTAAAGAATTTCAGTTAAATTATGTATCTGATTGTTTAAATCAATTCTTTACCAAAGATACTTTGTTGTTTGATATCGAATGCACCGGCCTGTCACCAAGAACTGCTCAGGTATATCTGATAGGATGCGCCTTTAGATGTGAAAAGACCATAACCATAGTGCAGTTTTTAATGGATGACTTATCAGAAGAAGAATCGTTGTTGGTTGCATTTGATGAGTTTTTAAAAAAATATAATAACCTTATGGGATTTAACAGCACTCGATTTGATCAGCCATTTTTAGAAGAAAGGTATAAAAAATACAATCTGCCTCACTCTCTTAAAACTAAAAATCATACAGATTTGTATTTAACCTCAACAAAGCTTAAATGTCTAATAGATTTACCTAACTACAAGCAAAAATCCATCGAACAATTCTTAGGACTTTATCGTAAGGATGAATATGATGGTGGGCAATTGATACCTGTATATAAAGATTATGCGATAAATAAAAACGAAGAAGCTCTAAAGCTTGTGCTACTTCATAATTATGAAGATGTAAAGGGGATGATTACAGCCATAGACTTCCTAGCTTATCTACCACTGTTAAAATCAAATATTATTTTAGATGATTATGTGTGTGAATCAGACGATTCCTTTGTAAGAGTAACAGCCAGATTACCATTTAGAGTACCAAACAATATAAATAAAAAAAGAGAATACGGTCTTATCATTATAAGCAATAACAGTATTAGTCTTATATTAGATATACATAGGCTTTCTTTAAACACTTACCTAAAGGATTTCAAAAACTATGTTTATCATACAGAAGAAAACATTATTATTCCAAAGGTTTTAGCTACTACTATTGATAAAGCTCTTATAAGACCAGCAACCAGAGAGGATTGTCATGCTTCCCTAGATGGATGCTTTGTAAGAATTCCGGAACACATAGAAGTTTCCTCTGATGTAAGAATATTTAAAGAAAGCTTTAAATCAAAAGATTTTTATATACAATCCAGTGACATTAATGAATATATTGCAAAACAGCTTATACGATACATAATCAAGCATTAAAAAAGCTCTGTTACATTTCTGTAACAGAGCTAATATTAATTCTTTTCGTAATAGAAGGAATATCTCCTCTTATACCCCAGCTCCTTGTATTCAAGAACCTGTTCTGTAGAGCCAATAAACAATATACCTCCAGGCTTTAATGCATCAGCGAACTTTCCATATACCTCAGTCTTGGCTTCATCTGTAAAATAAATCAAAACATTCCGACAAACTATCATATCATAGTTCTTTGGGTATGGATCACACAACAGATTCGCCTGTTTAAATTCAACACATCGCTTAATATCTTCGCTAATCTGAAAAGACTTTCCAACCTGTGTAAAATATTTCTTTTTCAAATCTGCAGGAACATTAGCAATACTTTTTTCGTTGTATAATCCTGTCTTAGCTGTTGCAATAACAGTTTTATCAATATCTGTAGCTGTAATCTTGATTTTACTCAAAGGTAAATGTCTGCTTAAAGCCATTACAAGAGAGTATGGTTCATCTCCTGTAGAACATGCTGCACTCCAAATCTTAAGATTATCTCCACTCTTTTTAATGAGTTCTGGAATGAACTCTTTATCTAAGAGCTCCCATTGATCTGGATTTCGGTAAAACTCAGAAACGTTGATGGTCATAAAATTAATGAACTCATCAAATACTACGGGATCGGACTTCATTAACGCCACATACTCTTTATATGTTTTGCAACGATTTTTTACCACAAGAGAATCAATGCGTCTACGCATCTGCTTCTCTTTATAGGCGCTTAAATCAATCTTTGTAAGTGCATATATTTGAGATTTGAATCCTTCGTAATCTTCCATAGAATCACCTCTAACTAACTACTATAAGAAGTAAATTACTCCTCTGTAGTAGCTTCTTCAGCAACCTCTTCCTCTTCTGGAGCGATAAGAGCCTTGATTGAAAGGCTAATCTTCTGACCAGCTTCATCAAACTCTACAACCTTAGCCTCGATTTCCTGACCTACGGAAAGCACATCTGATGGCTTTTCAATACGATCCTTAGAAATCTGAGATACATGAAGGAGTGCATCTACACCTGGAGCAATCTCAACAAATGCGCCGAAATCCTTCATACGAGCAACCTTGCCCTTTACAACAGAACCGATGGCAAACTTATCTGAAGCACCATTCCATGGGTTAGCATCTGGGAACTTGCAAGAAAGTGCAATCTTTCCATCCTTAATTTCCTTAACGAAAACCTTAACTGTATCTCCTACCGAGAATGTCTTGCTTGGAGTCTCAACTCTTCCCCAACTCATCTCTGAGATATGAAGAAGTCCATCTGCTCCACCAAGATCGATAAATGCACCAAATTCCTTAACATTCTTAACTGTACCTTCAAATACCTGACCAACTTCGATATTTGAAAGAAGCTCTTCCTGAGCTTTTGCTCTATCAGCTGCAAGTAAAGTCTTGCGATTACCGATGATACGACGACGTCTAGGATCAAACTCTGTAATTACAAAGCTAATCTCCTGACCCTTATATTTATTAAGATCCTTTTCAAATACATCTGAAACCAAAGAAGCAGGAATAAATACTCTTGCTTCCTCAACTACTACTGAAAGACCACCCTTAAGTACCTGTGCAACAGTAGCTGTAAGAACTTCACCGTTTTCAAAAGCAGCCTGAAGCTTCTCGTTGCCCTTCTCAGCAGCAAGTCTCTTATATGAGAG
>JABUSV010000100.1 GCA_021442555.1 Pseudobutyrivibrio sp.
GGTCAAGAGAGATTTAAATATTTTACGAACGAATTTATAGATATTCTTACTCAGGATAAATCTCAAGACCGCAAAGATAGAGAAATATTTTCTAAGTATATGAAGAATTCCCCAGCTATTTATCATGGAGCTCCAACTATATCTACCATTGTTCCTAGATTTTTTAACAATAGGTCAAGAAGGTATTTTGAATACCTTGGTAAAATACCCAAAATCAGTAAAACCCACCAGACTGGCAATCTCGGATATGGACATGTCGGATGAGTTAAGGTATCTGATGGCCAAGTGGACTCTTTCGTTTTGGATATACTCGGTAAGAGTTGTGCCCATCTCATTTTTGAAGGTGTTGGATACATAGGAAGCATTCTTGTTAAAATAGTCTGCAATAAGTTGCAAGGAAAGCTCTTCATCCAAATGCAAATCGATATAATTGCGAATACTTCGTACCAGGTAACTGTATTCCTTAAAGGAATAGTTCTTTATTAGTATAGTGTATTTGTGTACCAGGTCATAGGGCATATGTTGAAAAAATCTTACACTGGCGGAATTATCTATAAGAGAATCAAAATAAGTGAACTGGCGCAGGGCATAGATAGGCTGAACGTTGTTGCTGACGGCCGTCTGATACAACAATGTGTTTAAAGCGTAGCAGGTCTTTTTTAATATAGGAACACCAGCAGAGCGTTCAAGTCCAAGGTAATTGGCATACAATGTAAGATTATCAAGGGCTTCGGAGGTATTACCTTCTCCTACAGCTTCAAGGGTCTTATTTAAATAGTTGCTAAAGGTCTTGGCGTAGTCTACAGAAAAAGCATCCAGTCTTTCATCAGTTGCCTCAAAGTGTCTGTCATTACTGGAAAAACTGATGTTTTTAATTGGAGCATCCTTGTATTCGGGAATAAAATGCTCCAGAAGATGCAGCAGGGTTGCAGCAATGTCATTAGGACTGATTAAGGGCAGGGACTGATAGAAATGTCTTACAGTATTTAATTGAGATTCTGTCAGTTTGTTGTCTGCTATGATTCGCTGCAAAAAGGTAAGATTAATCTCTTCGTCTCTGAATGGTCCGATGGAAATAAATGTAGGATTGTCACCAGGAGTAAGAATCGTCATCAGGTTATAAAAGCCAAGATTACTCTGTAATAATAATATTTCATGACAGTTGAGAACTACTCCTGAGTTGGAAAGGACTGTAGTGGCAGTGTCATACTGACTCCAGATAGTTTTTCTAAAGCCTCTGTCTATTTTATCAATGTTTTCATAAGGATATTCCAACAAAAATGTATCAGCCCGAAAAGCATCCATCATAACCTGCTGGATTACAGAAAATATTTCTTTTATGTTTTGATTTTGTTGAAGTGGTAAATTTTTTTTCATATATGCATGTTAACATAAAAATATTCCAAACACAAAAAAAACACACAATATTCAGAATATTACACACATATCCTTTGATTATTTGATAAATTAAGTGTATCCTAATTTTGGAGAGTAATGTTACCACCTGCCAAGTAAATTGAGTTGATTTAATCAATTGCTATAAGAGGACACAGAATGCGTAATTATTATTCCATGGGAGCCCTTCTTGGTTGCCTGATACTCTGGGTACTTTTAATTAGAGTTAAGGAAATAGGGGACAATTCTGAAACACAAAAACGCTATAAGGTACTTATTATCGCAGCCATGGTATTGGCTTTGGTAGATACCTTGTGGGGTTATACATATCTCAATCAATCCCAGTTTATTCGTTCCACATTTATTGTATTTGCATATCTGTATATGGCTGTTACCGCTGCGGTTAATTACACCTGGCTGAGATTTACTGTGGCTCAGATGGAGTTTAGACCTACGGCTCTTAAAGTGCGCCGTTATGGCCGCATTGCGCTTATTGTTCAGTTGATTATACTTATTACCAATCCAATTCACCATCAGGTATTTACTATTCATCTTGCTGGTTTTTACAAGGTAGGAGTACTTAGAGATGTAATGTTTGCCATGCAGGCGGCTGGTGCTTTTTTCATGTGCATGGCCTGCGTATATTACTACATATCTTCGCCTTTCGCGTCTCGGCGAAAAATGAATGCCAAGTATGGCATTGTCAACTCGGCTTTGCAGTTTTTGACAGTATGGCTGGGGTGGTCAAAGAGTGATTCACCTATGTATTCGTGGGGCTGTCTGATATCCTGTATCTTCATCTATATCCTGGATATCACTCAGATTATCTTTATCCAAAACAAAGAGTTGGAAAAACAGAAAAGAGAAATCCAGGAAGACAGAAACGCCATTATGGAGGTCTATGAGACTGCCAGAAAGACCAGTGATTCCAAGGGTGAATTCTTGACCAAGATGGCTCATGACATGGTAAATCCTGTTAATTCCATCATGAGCTTGTGTACTATTGTCAGCTCAGAGGCTAACAATACTAACCTTATTTTGGACAGTATGCCAAGAATACGTCTTAATGCTGAGCGTATTATGAAAAATGTCAACGAGGTTTTGTACATGAACAAAGTTGAGGTGGATAAAACAAGTCTCAATCTGGAGGAGATGGATTTTTCTGATGTATTTAAGGAAATAAAAGAGAGTGCTCAGACAATAGCTGATGAAACAGGAAACAAATTTGAAGTAGTAGTTCATGATATCAGACATCAAAAGGTAATGGGTGACAGAGAAAAAACCAGAAGTTGCGTTATTGCGCTTATTTCAAATGCTTTGAAATATACTCCTTCTGGAGGGCAGGTTACAATGACAGTGACAGAAGTGCCTACTACAAGAGAACGTTTTGCTCAGTTTATCTGTGTTGTAGAAGACAATGGTATAGGAATGGACGAAGAGTGCCAAGAGCATATGTTTGATCCTTTCTACAGAAGCAGAGATCCAAGAGTACAGCAAATCAAGGGCTCAGGCCTTGGACTTTCAATTGTATCTAACATTATCAACATGATTAATGGAAAAATAGAAGTGGAGTCTGAAATCGATCGTGGTACCAAAGTTACAGTAACGGTATACTTTGAGCTGCCGGAAAAAGAAGATCATGAAGTGATAGATATCAATAACAACATGACACTGATTATAGATGGAGATATAGCAGCCTGTGGCAGTGTTACCTATGTCTTAGAAGAAATCGGTGTTAAATGCAGATATTTTTTGAGCAGTCAGGGCGCAATAAGACATCTTAAAAAACTCCAAAAATCAAGAGGTTCCTATGGAGTTGTAATTCTCGACAAAAACACAGTGGCGGCAGGGGTATACTTTGTCATAAAATCTATAAAAGAGCTGATAGGTGATGAGGTGACGATACTTCTTGCTGTAACAGGGGATTGTGATATTACTGATGACAACAAGCCAGAGGGAGTGGATGGAATAATCAGAAAGCCTTGCTATAAGTCAAGGATAGAGGAAGCCTATAGAAAATATGTAAAGTAAAGTAGATTAGATGCAGTCTTACCATAGTAGGTAGGGCTGCTTTTTTTGTCAGAGTTTATTCTTCAATTAACACAAAAATTTTCCAAATCAGACAAATATTAGACAAGTGAAGTCGCATATGGCGGTTATAATAAGAATAAATCGTCGTACTTTGGGAGGACGCGTCTTAAAGGAGGCAGTATGGGTAATTACATGTTAATCAACAAGGACTGGAATTTTACAAAATCTGATATAGATGTTAAGGGTAAGGTGCTAGGTAAGGGACAGTGGACAAAGGTTGATGTACCTTATACCTGGAATGGCAAGGATGGACAGGATGGCGGCAACGATTACTATCGTAGTACCTGCTATTTTGCGAAGGTTATTAAAAAAGAAGAACTTCCCGCAGGAGATGAGGTTTACATCCAGTTTGAAGGTGTTAACTCATCTGCTGATATATATATAAATGGTAAAGCCGTGGCGCATCATGATGGTGGTTATTCTACCTTCAGAGCAAATATAACATCTTATATAGCTGAAGAGATGGAGCTTGTGGTTGCTGTGGACAACAGCAAAAATGAGGTTGTTTACCCTCAAAATGCAGATTTTACTTTTTATGGGGGAATATATAGAGATGTAAATCTCATAGGAGTACCTTCATCAAGATTTGATTTGGATTACTATGGAGGACCTGCTGTAAAGGTTACTCCTGTTGTGCGTGGCAAGGATGCTGATGTAAAGATAGAGGTGTATCTGAACAATGCTTCTGCGGACCTTAGATTAGAGTATTCGATTATGGATGGTGCAGCAGTTATTGCGTCCACTACAGTGTCTGCTACAGAGACAGTTAGAGATTTTGTCATCAAAAATGTACATCTGTGGAATGGCCGCAAGGATCCACATCTGTACAACGCCAGAATAACTCTTAAGGATGGGAAAAAAGACTTAGATTCCAGAACAGTAAGATTTGGATGTCGTACATTTGAAATAGATGCTGACAGAGGTTTCATCTTAAATGGTGAAGAATATCCTCTAAGAGGAGTGTCACGCCATCAGGACAGGCCTGGTATTGGTAATGCTCTTACTCACAGTGATCATGAGGAGGATCTTGAACTTATACTTGAGATGGGGGCAACGACTATCAGACTCGCACACTATCAGCATGACCAGTATTTCTATGACTTATGCGATGAGAAGGGGCTGGTGTTGTGGGCTGAGATACCATATATTTCCTCGCATATGCCAGGAGGAAGAGTAAATACTATCTCCCAGATGAAGGAGCTTATATATCAGAACTACAATCATCCTTCTATCGTTGTATGGGGATTGTCTAATGAGATTACAATGGGGGGTGCATCTGATCCTGATTTGATTGAAAATCATCATATATTAAATGATTTGTGTCATGATATTGACAAGACCAGACTTACCACAATGGCAGTAGTTTCAATGTGTGATATGTCAGAAGAGTATGTTCGTATACCTGATACCCGTTCGTATAATCATTATTTTGGATGGTATGGTGGAGATACATCCATGAATGGTCCATGGTTTGATAATTATCATAAGGCTTATCCAAAGGAGCCAATCGGCATCTCAGAGTATGGTTGTGAAGCCCTTAACTGGCATACCTCTAATCCTGCTCAGGGAGATTATACAGAGGAATATCAGGCATATTATCACGAAGAGCTTATCAAGCAAATAGCCCAAAGACCATATCTGTGGGCAACTCATGTATGGAACATGTTTGATTTTGCTGCTGATGCAAGAGCAGAAGGCGGCGAGGATGGTATGAACCATAAGGGGCTGGTTACTTTTGACAGAAAATATAAGAAGGATTCCTTCTATGCGTATAAAGCATGGCTCAATCCTGAGCCTATGGTTCATATCTGTGGAAAAAGATATGTGGACCGAGTGGAGGACATCACCAAGGTTACGGTGTATTCTAACTGCGACAGCGTAGAACTATATGCCAATGGCGAACTTGTAGAAAAGCAAAAGAAGGACAAATATCCATTTTTCTATTTCGACGTACCTAATGTTGGAAAGACTAAGATTACTGCCAAGGCTGGCAATCTGAAGGATGAGAGTGTCATCAACAAGGTGTCAGAACCAAATCCAGACTATATCCTGCCTCAGGTAATAGGTGGTGAAGTTCTTAACTGGTTCGATATTGAAGAGCCAGAGGGATATTTTAACATCAACTGCACATTGGGTGAGATAATGGCTAAACCTAAGGGAATGCTTCTCTTCGGCAAGCTTATGAAGGATATGATGGGACAAAAACCTGGTGGAATGGATATTGATATGAGTAAATCTGATGGTCTCATTAAGATGATGAAGGGATTTACCGTAAAAAGAATCCTGTCCATGGCTGGAACCATGGGAGCTGCGCCTGTATCCAAGGACCAGATTATTGAGATAAACAAGGCTCTTAACAAGATTAAGAGATAAAACTAATAATTTGCCTATTCAACAGACGTATCGCTGATATATGAAAACTCATATTGGGCGTGGGCTTTTGTTAACTTCGGTGGAGACTGCAATATAACAAACATAATTCATTTTTCGAATAAAGAACTGAAAACAGCAAAGCAAGACGTGTAATTGACGAGCTCGAAGAAAGAGACTACAGGCGTCTAATGCTTAATCTTATATAATTCTTGTTAACGAATAAGCCCTTGCCTTGAATTTGGCAAGGGCTTTCATTCAGTGACTAGATGCTTGGTATGGGGAATTATTCCAGATATTGATGTAGTTTTCTATAATCTGTGAATCAGTAGAAATAAAAGCTAATGACTGATTATTGATGTAATTAGTGTTGTTGATATCATATAGTTTTATTTCTTCTGTATCTGTTAGATTCATTTTTGAGTATATCTCTGATACAGGCATATAAGAAATGGCTTCTTCCTTTGTATAGCTATATCCATCAATGCATTCGAGGTTTTTAAGATATACAATATATTTGCTTCCTGTTTTCATAAACTGCCAACCATTGGTATAGAAAGAGTGTTCGTTGATAAATGATGCAGGCTCAATGATATTTATGCTATCGCCGAATTTAATATCGGATGTTGTGTCTTTATATATTTTTTCTATTTTAACCAATGTTTTCGTAGAGTATAGACTCATTTCTCGCCGGTCTGTAACGGTTACAACTCCAATAAATGAAGAATCATTTTCCATATCATCATAGGTATAGGTACAGTCGTTATTGAAATATTGATTTGCTGTATTTTCGGTAAACATAATATCAATATTTGGATTATTAGTTAGTGCTTGATCTGGGGAATGTACCCCGGTAGTTTTGTTTAAGCAGATAATGCCATATAACCATGTAAATATAGTAAAAATTACTACTGCAATTATTGTTGCTATATATTTTTTCATCTTGTTATCTATGTTCCTTTATCCTTCCATCTTCTATATGAATAATTTCGTCTGCTAATAATTCAATGTCTTCTTGATTATGGCTGGTAAATATTATGATAGTATTTCTGGACTTTTCCTCGAGAATTCTATTCCTAAATAAAGATATACTGCTTTGGTCCAAGGCATTGGTAGGTTCGTCCAATAATAGGATATGAGGATGTTCCATCAAGGCCTGACAGATAGAAAGTTTTTGTCGCATACCTAACGAATATTTTGATACTTTTTTCTTAGACAGTGGATCCAGACCAAAGTATGACATAATATCACGTATTTCGTCTTCTGAAATGTTTTGATTAATACTTGCAAGCATACGAAGGTTCTCGTAGCCTGAGTACATTTTCCAAAATTGAATGTTTTCAATAATTATTCCTGTGTCTGGCAGATAATCCAGGTCTTTGTGTAATATTTTGCCGTTGTATTCTATAGTTCCAGAATCTGTTTTAATTAGACCGGCTATTGCACGCAATAACATTGTCTTACCTGAACCATTTTTTCCGTATATTCCATAGATTTTTCCTGGTTCAAATACATAGCTTACAGAGTTAAGAACACATTCGCTATTTATGTATTTTGAAATAGAGTTTATATTTATGTTCATAAAAGTATATTGTCTCCTATAGTATTTCTTTTCTTTTACAAATTATGTTTCCTAATAGCATTAAAAACGAGCAAAGAATAATGGAAATATAACAACTTGTTCTACTACTGAGATTTGGGGCGCAGCTTACAGAGTACTCATAGGCATAATCCAAATAATTGACCGTAATGCTGTTATGCCAATTGAATATACAACAGTGAAATACAGAATAACCGCCTATGGTCCAATTATCATTGCCCATTGAATAATTGAAGCCGCATATCATGATTGGAAGAAATAAAATAATATAACTTATAATGTATCCTGAAATTGAGCTTTTCCATAGACATAACAGATAACTAAGGAGCTGAAAAGTAAAGAGTTCAATCCATAACAGAACCATTATTTTTAAATCCTGGGGTAGAACTGACTGATGGCATGTAATCAGATATAGTATGTAGTTTACTGCTATGAGTATTGTGTTACGACAGAGTATATATATAAGTGTTTTAATGTAAATCCGACTGAGTTTCCCATATCTTGGAAGTAAAATCGTCAAATTATCATTTACACTGCATGTTATATCTACTGTCAGGTAACAGATTTCATAAATATAGATTAATGTTTGAAATGATAAAGAAATAATATCAAATGAATAATCTACAAATAGTCCACCAAAAAACAACTGTGAGTAAAAGCCATTTAAAATAATTACATCTTTAAGGCTAAAACCCATACAAAAGTTTACATAAACATAGCGGATAAAAAATGTAATTACTGATACAAAGATACATTTTTTTACATTAACAGTTTGCAATAAAATGTCACATGATTTCATATTTATTTATACTCTTCGTAATTAGAACAACTGACACAGCAAATAACGCAATAATAAGTACGGCTTCTGATATAATGTTACCTGGCATGTTGGGTAGCAGGTAATTTTGAATCGTTAATTGACCAAAACCCAGTATGGCGCATAAAAGATACCAAGCTATGTAGATTATCCAGATTAAGCCAGGTATTTTCGCGAAAAATAGATTGTTGAATCTATCACAAAAGTTTAGGAGATAAGCTACAAGTGCTATTTCAACACCTAATATACCGTGATTCAGAATATATATCAGATTATATAATGTAGGATGTTGTATGCGCATAAAATCCTGATACCAATCAGCATTATACGATACCGTGCCTATGGCATAAGCAGGCTCAGCCCAAGCGCTGTCGTAACCTATTAAAGGAAAGGTCATATGGCACAGTATTAAGTTAATTAGTAAAGGTATGGTAATAGTAAAAAATGTCAATAAAACAGTAACAAGTATCTTGTTTATTAAATATTTTCTTTTACCTATTCTTGAAGCAAGTAAAATAGAGGAATTGAGCTGTTTTTCTTTACATAAAGACAATGCTGAAATGGCAGATGCATATATGGGTAATAGCAGCATCAATAAATATGGAATATAAGAAGATGTATTGTCTTGTAAAATGAAACTCTCATTCGAAGATCTAATAAACTGATAGCTTATGCCTACTTTGTCATGTGCGCAAATGACATAAGATAATA
>JABUSV010000028.1 GCA_021442555.1 Pseudobutyrivibrio sp.
GATAAAACATCTACCATGTATGCAGTCAGGGAGTTTGGTGGAATGTGTCTGCTGAAAGCCCTGGATAAGGTTATAGATTATGGAGATACATTAAATATCCCACAGGCCGATGAACGAAATCGTAAGGTTGAACGCAAAGAAGTTATGCTGTTTAACGCGCAAGCGTTTAGAGAAGCTGTTATTAATGCATTTCAGCATAATTTATGGATAGCAGGCACTGCTCCGATGTTTACTGCTTACAAGGATCGTATCGAAATTACATCTATAGGCACATTACCTCCACATCAGACAAAGGAAGGCTTTTATGCCGGAGTTTCCATCCCGGTTAATGCAAAGCTTACTGAGATTTTTGTGCAGCTGCACATAAGTGAGAAGTCCGGTAGGGGAGTTCCAAGGATTGTTGGTGAATATGGTGAGAATGCATTTGTGTTTTCAAATAATGCGATAGCTGTTAAGATACCATTTAATATTCTTAACTTGGGGGGTACCCCACAAGTCACCCCTCAAGTCACCCCTCAAGTTGTTTGTGGTGAGGAACTTGATGATGTCGATAATAAGATTTTAAGTTACTGCAAAGAGGCCAGAAGTACACAGGATATATTACACTATCTCGACCTTAAGGATAGAAAAAATCTTATGGTGCACATTAACAAATTGCTGGAAAGAGGTTATATAGCAAGAACTATTCCTGATAAACCTAACAGCCGAAATCAGAAATATGTTGCAGTAAAGTAGGTGGTTGGATTAAATACTCTTATATAAAACTTAATCAGTGAAAGAGGGGTTATCTGTCGTACAAAACCCTGCCTAAGCTGGCAAAGACCACTGCACTAATCAACGACGTATTGGACCAGTTCCCTCCCTGGTCACCAACCTTACCAGAAAATTTAAAATCGCAAACAGTTCAAAAGCCTGTGTCAGAATAAACTGATGCAGGCTTTTTTAATATGTTTAGGTTTCAACCACTGTGGTGAGGCACTTACAATGATTCTTACCATTTTTCAATTCACAAAGAAAATGCCGTCCTTTACTAGAAAAGAGTGGATATGGTTCGGATAAAGTGTTATAAGAATTATTGATTTAGGCAAGGAGGCGTCAAAATGATATATGAATTCTTCGATAGCATTTTTAAACACTAAAAATTAATGAGACAAACGAGTAGTATTGTCAAAAGCATCGTTAAGAATATTGGACTTTCTATAAGCTTATGTTGGGAACAATCAAGGTATAGAATAGTGATAATTGTTGTCTCAAAAATACTTGTAGGACTTATGCCTGCAATCATACTGGCAATATGGAAAAACTTTATAAACAGCATTACAGACATTGTAAATGGTAAGAATTTGGATGTCAAAAAGAGTATCTATATGATACTGCTTTATTGTTGCTTGATTTTAGTTAAAGACATTTTGATCAGAGTTATAGATTACTATTTTAGGTGGGAATCGGACCGTCTTATGCAATCTATAACAGACGAATGCATAGATAAGATATCTGTAATGAGATTATGTGAGGTGGAGAACTCTGAAAACTTGGACCTAATTAATAAAGTAAATGAGCAAACAGGCTCTAATATACAGAGTATACTGGAATGTATGTTTGCATTCATTGAATCTACTATAACCTTTGTTTCGATTTTGTCATTGATGATAGATTTTTCAATAATACCGCTTGTTCTTTGTGTTGTAAGTTCGTTATTGTCTTTTGAAATAAGCTTAAAGATAATTGATGAAAACTATAGGATTATGAATCATAGACATGAGAAATGCAGATATATCAGTTGTTTAAAGAATCTAATATATAACAGTAATAACATAAAAGAAATGAAGGTTTACAGATGCATAGATTTTCTGAAGTCTATTATTGACAGAAACTATGATAGTTTTTTGATTGAAGACTGCAAGATGAGGAGAAAAAGCTTATTTTATATTTCTCTTGCGGAGATTATTGATTTTGGATTTTTGTATATGTCAAAAATCCATATAATTCTTAAAGCTGTTGCCGAAAAAAGCCAGATAGGCACACTGACAATGAATATATCATGTGTAGAACAATTTGCTGGATCTCTAACAAGAATCATGGATGTGATTAAGGAATTGTATAGCTGTAATTTATACTTAGATAATCTGAGAGACATGCGAAAAATTGATTGTGATGTGAATGTTGAACTAAAAAGAAGATTTGGCTCGTTTGAAACGATAAAATCTATAGAACTGAGAAACGTTTCTTTTAAACACGGTAATGATGACCGAGATATAATATCGGATATTAATTATGAATTTGAGGCAGGAAAGAGTTATTGCATTGTTGGTTCTAACGGATCGGGGAAAACGACACTACTTAATATTATATCAAATATTTATGAGCCCACTGCCGGTAAGGTACTTATAAATGGTGAAAATATAGGCAAACTTGTGGACGAATCAGTATATAGTCATTTTTGTGTGATGTTTCAGAATTATATTAAGTATCCATTTACTGTAGAAGATAATATACTGCTGGGTAGAGATAAGAATAAATCCGAGGCTAACCTTATGGAAATATCTAGAAGATCTGGAAGTCAAGATTTTATATCGAAAATGCCTAAAGGATATAAGTCACAACTACAAAAGGAATGGACTGATGGAGTGGACATTTCTGGAGGTGAGTGGCAAAGATTGGCTATCGATAGGGCTATCTATTCAAATGGGGATGTTTATATTTTTGATGAACCGACATCGGCTATTGATGAATTATCTGAAAAATGCTTTTTTGATTGGATTAACACGATTCAGAACAAGATAATAATATATGTTGTGCATAAAACAGATTTGGCTAAAAGAGCTGATGTGATACTTGTAATGGAAGATGGCCATTTAGTAGAAGTTGGGTGTTATTCAGAGTTGATTGAACAAAGACAGGCCTTTTACAGAATGGCAGGCGTTAATGAAATACATACGGAGGTTTGATAGTGAATTATACAAGTGAATTAAGCCGAATAAATGAATTGAAGAACATGTTAGGCTTGCATAGATTTGGCAAACTGTTTAAGACAAAGCAAGGTTTTTATTTCTATGATACCGGAACATCAAAAGTTATTAAAATGGATGAAAAAGCTTATCTATTATTCTCAAAGATAATCGATGATGAGAATGTAATTGATTTCATTTCCATGAATGAAACTGAAAGGGACAGTCTTGTTGAATTGCTTGATGCTATAGAGAAGAATAGTTTATTAAGGGCTTTTGAATTAAATAAACTGGGTAATATATTGCATGATGAGAGGCTAGAGGAGCAATTGAACGGCAATGTGAACCAAATAATTCTTGAAGTAACAGGTAAATGTAATTTGAGATGTAGATATTGCATTTATAATGAGTCATATGACGAAAACAGAGGCTTTAATGATAAAGTAATGAATGCAGAAACCGCCTATAAAGCTGTGGATTATCTTAATGAGCATGGCAGGAATGAAGTTGCGGTTACTTTTTACGGAGGAGAACCATTACTACAGTATGAATTAGTCAAAAACGTAATCTTATATTCACAAGAAAGAATTAAGGACAAAAAACTTTCATATTCGCTTACTACAAATTTGACATTGATGACAAAAGAGAAAGCAGATTTTTTGGCTAGCATTGAAGGCATGTCTATAGTTTGTAGCTTAGATGGACCTGAAGATGTGCATAATGCGTACAGAGTGTTTCAAGGAGGCACAGGCAGCTATGATAAAGCTATACAGGGATTGAAAATTTTGCTGGAATCATTTGGAAATAAGGCTGCTAGTAGTATTTCAATTAATGCTGTGTTTGCGCCGCCGTATACATATGAAAAACTAATTGAAATAAATTCCTTTTTTACAGAGTGTGAATGGATTCCTGATAATCTTAGAATTGAAATAACATATGCAGCAGAAGGAAGTGTTGATGACAAGGAATGTATCAGGGCGTTAAAAAAAGATGATAGCTATCTAACAGAGCAAAATACGTTTAATCCGTTATATCTATGGTCTAAAAATGAATTTATGAAGGGACAAACTGGAGGAATAACTCAAAGTGGCATAAGTAACATGTTGATTAGAATACATAAAAGGAATATTTATTCTGAACCTGTTGAAATATATCCCTTTAATGCCTGCTGTGTTCCTGGAGTTCGAAGGATATATGTTAATACAGATGGAGAGTTTTTTGTGTGTGAAAGAATAGGCAATTCTCCCAGTATAGGTAATGTTACTCAGGGGATAGATGTTGAGGCTGTACGTAGGCATTATGTTAAAGATTATTCTGATGCATCTAGTGAGAATTGTAAAAACTGTTGGGCAATAAGATTATGTGACAGATGCTATGTAGGTAATTATAGCAACACCGGTTACAAGAATGATAATCTCAATAAGAGTTGTGATGAAATGAGAGACTATGTCGAAAGAGAACTATTCTTATATCATGAAATCCTTGAGAGAGATCCCCAGAAGTTAGCATATTTAAATGAAATTATCGTAAGTTAGGGATTACAATGAATATATTATCTATTGCATGCAAGTTAATATATGAATTTAAACTGAAGGGAGGGAATTAAAATGGTAGAGCTTGTTAATCCATTTTTAAGATCAGAAGAAGACTTGACATCAGAGGCGAATATATGTGATTGTATCTGTAATGTGGCTCAAGATAATAATTCTTCTGGCATTTGGGCATCGAGACTAACGTTTAATGTTGTTTGTGGATGTGCTTGTCAAGATGATAATCATACAAATGAAGTAGCAAATAAAAATCGAGACAAAGACCAATAGAACTAGATTTAACCAAGGAAATTGTTATTGCAATTTCCTTGGTTTTGTTAAACATATGAAGATTACTATAGTCAATGATAATAAGGTTTACTGTAAATATATTGCAAATGGAAAAGAATCACTATGTTTAATTATAAAGTGTGGATGCATAAATGAATACTTAGGTGCATATGGGTGTGCGCATGTTCTAGAACATATGATGATTCACTTTTTTAATTTAGAATGGAAAAAGTGCTTTGATCAAAGTACATTCTGTTTGGGCAAAACAGAATATGATCACATATTGTTAAGATTTGATGTATGCAAAAACAGTGTGTGTGGGATAGATTTTGCGCTTGAAATTATAAATTCCATAATAGATGGAAAAATGATATCTGAAGAATTATTTGAAATGTCTAAATCTGAGGTGGTTGCGGAATATGGAGAAAGAGAAAGTCGGGTTGAGGAACAAAACTATATTGTATCAAAACTAACTTATAATGAGATTCTTAGTCATCCAGTTGGGAACATGAAGGATTTATTAAATTTGAATATTCAGGATATTATTCGATTCTATGATATTATAAAAAAAGCAGAAAAAGCTGTTTTCTTCATGGGCGATGATTTGCAACTTGATAGGGTCGTAATACCCCACACCCAAATGTGCGGAAACAAAAATAAATCTTCGTATGATAATAGAAAAAGAAATATCATAGAGATTACGACCAACAATAAGCACAGATTCTTTCTCAATAATTATTGCAAATTCGAATCAAGCTATATGGAACGAATAATGTTGATGAATATTTTTCAAGCTAGATTTGAAAACAATTATGAAAAGGCTATGATATATGAAAAGACAATTTCCAACAAGTATAGGTATATATATTTAACGTTAAGCCGACCAGAAAACAGTGAAAAAATAAAGGAAGTTTTACTACCTGATATTCAGAATAAAGAATTTGATAACTGCAAGCAGATTATAAAAGACTATGCAGAATATTTGATTAAAAATTCAATTTTACAAAACAGAACAAGTATTATAAATAGTGTTGTCAGGAATTATTTATATGATGATGACATACTACTATTTGATAAGCTGTTGGATTCACGGATGTGCAATGACAAGCTAAATGTTAATAGATTAAACAAGATAAAAATACAGTTGGTAGAGGGAGAACTATGTTAGTTATTAAGGGGTTATCGAAAAGATACGCTGATAAAGTGGTTTATGAAAATATAGATTTGACATTTGATAAGGGAATATCTGTATTATTAGCACCGAATGGCGCTGGCAAAACTACCCTTATGAATATGCTTGTCACTATAGCGAAACCGGACAAAGGACAAATACTATATAATGATAAAGATATATATAAACTAGGTGATAGCTATAGAAAAATATTGGGTTATCTTCCGCAAAAGGTGGGCTATTACAAAAACTATACTGCCTATGAGAATCTGATGTACGTTGCAGCTCTCAAGGGATTAAGGGAAGAAAATGCAGATTCCATAATAAATATGTATTTAGATAAGTTTGGACTTTTTGAGGTGAAAGACAAAAAGGTTAAAGGATTTTCAGGCGGAATGCTTCAAAGAGTAGGAATCATTGGCGCTTTGTTAAATGAACCAGAGATACTCGTTTTGGATGAGCCGACTGCAGGTCTTGATCCAAAAGAAAGAGTTAGGCTTAAAAAGATACTGAGTGATTTGGGAAAGGAAAGAATTATTATAGTTTCTACTCATATAACATCAGATATTGAGTTTATAGCAAACAAAATTGTAATGATAAAGGATAGAAAGATTTTACATGATGATAAGGTGGATACTATCTGTAGTAAGTATAATGGGAAAATATACGAGGTATTTCTTGATGCGAATGAGGTTGCGGAATTTGAATGTAATAATTATGTATTGATGCAGCAATATGAAAACAACAAAGTTAAGATAAGGTTTTTCATGGATGAAGGGGCTGATATAAACTATAGGTCTGTTATTCCGAATCTAGATGATGTTTTTGTGTGCGAGTATAAAGACTGCACAGGTTCAGAAGGAGTCTTGGAATGAAACTTTACAAGGAAGAAATCAAAAAAACATTTAAGACAAGACTTTCACTAGGGGTAATTCTATTAATTATATTGATTCAAGTGTGCGCTGTTGTAGCCTCATATTCGAAATTAAGGGACAACTGTAAAGATGTGAAAAAGTATAATGAGTATGCAAATGCTTATAATGGTACCCTTGATGAATCGATGGTTGATGTAAATGATATTCGGCTAATGGAAAACGATTTCTATCATAGAAAAGATGACACGGTAGAGGATTATTTTTATCAGCAATATCTGGCCAGTATTTGCCGAGCAAAGCAAGTTGAAAAGATTGGAGACAATGTGAACATACCCAAATATTATAATGCTATAGGTATAAACTGTATGGCACAGAATCTAACATCTACAGTCACTTCGTTTTTTGTTTTAGTAGGGATTATTTTTATTGTGTTACCTGTTTATTCGAAAGACAGGGAAAATGGTATGGATTATATAATTTATACATCCTACTTAGGAAGAAAAGAGATATGTAAAGTAAAACTTTGGGCGGCTTATGTATTAGTTGGTCTTTGGGTTACAATATATTATTTATTCAGTTTTATGTTATACGTAGGAGTTTTTGACTGTTATGATATGTTGACTATACCCATTAATAGTATTGGGTGTCTGCTTCTATGTCCACTAAGGATAAATGTATTGGAATACTTTATTTTAGGGTATGTTTTATTATTAATATCTTCATTTGCATATACATCTGTGATGTTGTTTGTTTATGCTCGTGTAAATTACACGGTATTTTGTATAGGGGCTGGAGTATTGCTGATAATCCTTCCAATGTTTTTGCCTAAAAACGGTATTCTTGGACGAGTTACCTGTATATTGCCAAGTGTATTTGGAAAAGCAGATTTAATAATAGGAAATGCGGTAAGTATAAACATTTTTGGACATGAGGTTTTGTTGGCATATTTTGGAGCAGTGGTACTGCTTACCGCTACAATGATGATTAATTTGGTGTATAAAAAAACTTTTTGGATTGGGCGTGTTGACTTATGAAGTATTGCGGATTCTTATATCAGCAGGAACTAAAAAAAATGTTACGGGGGAAATATATATTGGTATACGTGGTGGTTATATTTCTTAATGTAATATCTGTGATTGCTGATTATAGGGATAGAATTCATAGTGAGATGTTTTTAGGTAATGTTCATGTTGCGGGGGAGGGATTAAAATACTTATTCAGACATGAGTATGGGAATTATGGCGTGATGGTGCTTTGCCTCATTCCTGCAATGCTAATTGCTGGACCAGTTTTTTCAGACGAATATGAAAACAATATGATAGATCAAATTAGAACAACCCAAAATGGTCGAAAGTTGGATGTGTGGATGCGGATTGTGATGGTGAATACAATCCAACTTCTGTGGATGCTGATTATGACGCTTACTAGTATTATATTTAGTTTTAGTCTATTTGATATTGGATTAAATGGAATTACTATGTATGCATCTGCTATATTAAAGGCAGCAATAAATATCATTTTGGGCAATTTTTTTATGACTAATCTGTTTTTGTTGAGTTCGGTGGTGGCTAAGAATACTATAACATCGCTTGTCATATGTTTTGTAGTAATTATTGCTCCATTGTTTATTGAAAAAGAGTACTTGTGGATGCAGTTCTTACCTATTATTGGAATGCAAGCTGAGAACTTTATTGTACTGTCTATATTTGATGCAATAATTATAGAGATATTTTACTTTCTAGGAGGTGTTATAAGTATTCTATTATGCCTTTACTTGAATGACAAAAACTATATCTAGAGTAAACGTGTTGCTTTTTTGAGTTATTTTTAAAGTGCCATTAAGGCTTTCAACTGTTCTTCTTATGCTATAGAGTCCTATACCATGCTCACTGGGATTATTCTTGGTGGTTTTCAGGTTATGGTTAATGGATTTTATGCTGTTAGTAACGGTAATAATCTGGATGTTGTTGTTGACAACACAGTCTATGGCAATAAATCGGTCATTTTCTGTTTTTATTTTAGCACAGGCTTCTATAGAATTATCTAAAGTATTGGCCAGTATGGTACATATGCTGAAGGCTGAAATATTGGGGGATATCGCACCATTAAAGCTAAAATGGCAGTTGTTCTTACATGCAAGCTGATA
>JABUSV010000087.1 GCA_021442555.1 Pseudobutyrivibrio sp.
ATTATTTTGCAAAGATACGAACATTATTTGATATGAGAGGAAAAATATGAAGGATTATATAGTTAGAGCTACAGCAGCGAAGGATGCCGTCAGAGCATTTGCAATCTCAAGTCAGAACATGGTGGAGTTTGCAAGACAATCCCATAACACATCCCCTGTAGTAACTGCAGCTTTGGGGCGTATGCTTACTGCAGGAGCTATGATGGGTGTCACATTAAAAAGTGAAGAAGATTTGCTGACACTTCAGATTCAGGGCAGCGGACCAATGAAGGGGATTACTGTTACAGCTAATCACAAGGGACAGGTGAAGGGCTTTCCAAATGTAGCAGTGGTAGACCTCCCTCCAAAGAACGGCAAGCTTGATGTAGGTGGAGCCATAGACCTTGGAATCATGCGTGTTATCAAGGATATGGGCTTAAAAGAACCATATGTTGGAACGGTTGAACTTCAGACAGGAGAGATAGCTGAGGATTTGACATATTATTTTGCAGTTAGTGAACAGATACCATCTTCTGTAGGTCTTGGAGTTCTTATGAACAAGGATAACACCGTAAACTGTGCAGGCGGATTTTTGATTCAGCTGATGCCATTTACCCCAGAAGATGTTATTGAACAAATAGAAGAGAATCTCAAGATTCTGCCATCTGTTACAGATATGTTATCAAGCGGCAAGACTCCCCAGGAGATGCTTGAAATCGTGCTAGCAGGTCTTGATGTTACGGTAATGGAGACATATGAGGATATTGGCTTTGTGTGTGACTGTTCCGCTTCACGAGTGGAAAAATCACTTATGTCTTTAAGCAAGGATGATATGGATGAAATAATAGCAGATGGCAAGCCAATAGAGGTAAGATGCCAGTTCTGTAACAAGTCATATTCTTTTTCTATTGATGAGCTTAAGAAGCTAAGGAGAAAATAAACCATGAAGGACGGTTTTATCAAAGCATGCGCCATAACTCCAGAGGTTAAGGTTGCTGATGTAGATTACAACATGCTTCGTATAGAGATAGCTATATCAGATGCTGTAAAAGCTGGCGCCAGGCTTATAGTTTTTCCAGAACTGTGTTTGTCAGGCTATAGCTGCAGGGATATGTTCTTTCAGGAGAGCCTGCTGAAGAAATGTCAGGAAGCTCTTTTAGAAATAGTTAAATACTGCAGACCTTATGATGCTGTAGTTGCAGTGGGACTACCATATGAGTATAACGGCAAGCTCTATAATGTGGCTGCTGTCATTCACAAGGGTGCGCTTCTTGGTCTGGTGCCAAAGATTAATCTGCCTAATTATCAGGAGTTCTATGAGGCAAGACAATTTACACCAGGGATTTTGGAGGCTGTTCCTGTCACCGTGGGAGAACACTCATGTATGTTTGGTGCAAGGCAGCTGTTCAAATGCAACACCATGACGGGACTTACTATTGGTGTTGAGCTATGTGAGGATTTGTGGACACCTAATCCACCTAGTACACAGTTGGCTTTGTCTGGTGCAACAGTAATAATGAATCTGTCTGCTTCGGATGAGTTGACAGGTAAGAGTGCATATAGAAGACAGCTGGTTATGGACCAGTCTGCCAGACTGTACTGCGGATATATATATGCTTCTGCAGGTGCAGAGGAATCTACTACTGATGTGGTGTATTCTGGTCATAACATTATCGCTGATTCAGGCAATATATTGGCAGAAAGCGAATTATTCTCTCAAGGTATGATTATGTCTGAGATAGATGTTATGGATCTTAGACAAAAACGCATGAGAATGACTACATACGACATGGTGTCGCTTTATTACTGGGTGAGTCATTTTGATATGGAGATTAAGGATACAGATATTACCAGATTTATTGACCCTACACCTTTTGTACCTTCTGATGAGAGCAAAAGAGCAAAAAGATGTGAGGAAATATTAGATATTCAGTCCATAGGATTAAAGAAGAGACTCGCATTTACAGGCTTAAAGAGTGCTATTATAGGCATATCTGGAGGGCTTGATTCTACTCTGGCATTGATTGTTACAGTAAGAGCCTTTGATATGCTTGGTCTTGACAGATCAGGAATAATAGGTGTTACTATGCCAGGTTTTGGTACTACAGACAGAACCTATGATAATGCTATTGCTATGATCAAAGCTTTGGGCGTTACTCTTGAGGAGATATCCATTGTTGATTCTGTTACAGCTCATTTTAAGGACATCAAACATGATACGTCCTGCCATGATGTTACTTATGAAAATGGACAGGCCAGGATGAGAACTCTTATTCTTATGGATCTTGCCAACAAATACTCAGGTCTTGTGATTGGAACAGGAGATATGTCAGAGTTGGCCTTGGGCTGGGCAACCTATAACGGAGACCATATGTCCATGTACGCGGTTAATGCAGGTGTTCCAAAGACTCTTGTTAGACACCTTGTGGCTTATTATGCTGACACTCTTGGCAGGGGTAAGCTGAAAAATGTTTTGTTGGATGTACTTGATACACCTGTTAGCCCTGAGCTGCTTCCTCCAACAGAGGATGGTACTATTTCGCAAAAGACAGAGGATCTTGTAGGCCCATATGAGCTGCACGACTTTTTCCTGTATCATTTGATGAGATATGGACAAAGTCCTTCTAAGATATACAGACTGGCCAAACTGGCTTTTGCGGGTAGTGAATATGACACAGCCACTATACTAAAATGGGAAAAGACATTCTATCACAGATTCTTTTCTCAGCAATACAAGAGGAGCTGTCTTCCTGATGGCCCTAAGGTTGGTTCAGTATGCCTGTCTCCAAGAGGAGACCTTAGAATGGTTTCAGATACATCAAGTAAGCTGTGGATAAAAGAACTGGAGGAATTAGACTGATGAGTTGGACGGAAAATGTAAGAAAAGTTGTACCATATGTGCCAGGTGAACAGCCTAAGCTTGACAAAATAATCAAACTTAACACCAATGAAAATCCATATGGTCCAAGTCCAAAGGTGATAGAGGTTTTAAAGAATTTTGATACAGATGTACTTAGGAAATATCCAGATCCTAATGCATCGGATTTGGTTAATGCCATTGCTGATTATCACAATGTAACCAGTGACAGAGTATTTGTAGGCGTTGGAAGCGATGATGTGCTATCCATGGCTTTTCTAACATATTTCAATAGTGATTTACCTGTACTTTTTCCAGATATAACCTATTCATTCTATGATGTATGGGCCAACCTGTACAGGATTCCTTTTGAGACGAAAAAGTTAAGAGATGATCTTACCATCGATGCTTCAGATTACGATATGCCTTGCGGAGGAATCATTATTCCCAACCCTAACGCACCAACAGGCGTGGCTGAGAATGTAGATTTTTTTGAAAATATAATAAAAAAACATCCAGAGTGCGTGGTTATCATCGATGAAGCTTATGTTGACTTTGGCGCACAAACCTGTTTGCCACTTACAGATAAATACGATAATATACTTGTGGTCCGTACATATTCCAAGTCAAGAAGCATGGCTGGTTCTAGAATAGGATATGCTATTGGTAGTCCTAGACTTATTAAATATTTATTGGATTGCAAGTTTTCATTCAATTCATACACCATGGACAGCATTACTATTGCTTCTGGCGTAGCATCCATAAAAGACGAAGAATATTTTGCAGATAAGGTTGCCAAGGTAATAGCTACAAGAGAACGAGTTAAGCCCCAGCTTAGAGAGTTGGGCTTTGATTTTGCTGATTCCAAGAGCAATTTCATATTTGCAACACACAAAACAGTTGATGCAAATATTATTTTTGAGAAGCTAAAGGCTTCTAATATCTTTGTAAGACATTTTAAGAATCCTTCAAGGATAGACAATTATTTGCGAATCTCCATTGGTACAGAAGGGGAGATGGACGAATTAATAAAGGTATTAAAGGAGATTTTGTAATGGAAAGTATTAAGAATATATTAAAGGGTATGGTAATAGGTCTTGCCAATATTATCCCTGGAGTTAGTGGTGGTACCATGATGGTGTCCATGAACATCTATGATAAGCTGATTCATTGTATCACTCATTTGTTCTCTGAGTTTAAGAAAAATGTTTTGTTTCTCCTACCAATTTTTATTGGTATGGTGGTGGCAATTATTGGAAGCTCTTTTGGTATTGAAGCACTTTTTGATAATTACCCTATACAGACAAATCTGGCGTTTATAGGCCTTATCTTAGGTGGACTTCCTGTTGTATTTAAAAAAGTAAAAAAGGAAAAGACCAAATTAGGACATATTATTTCCTTTGCATTTTTCTTTTTATTAGTTGTTGGACTTGCACTTGTTGGTAGTGGTGATGGAGCGAACAAAGCACTTACTACTTCCTTTGAAGGAATGCTTGTATTGTTTGGAATCGGTGTTATAGCATCAGCAACAATGGTTATTCCGGGTGTAAGCGGCTCTATGGTGCTTTTACTTTTGGGTTATTACAATCCTATTCTTAGTGCCATTACAGATTTCCTTCGTGCGTTGGCAGATTTTGATATGGAAGGGCTGGTGTATGGCTTTAAGATTTTAGTTCCATTTGGTATCGGAGTAGTGTTTGGGATATTTGCTATTGCAAAGCTTGTAGAAATCATTTTTAACAAATGTCCACTATATGCATATTGGGGTATTATTGGTCTTATCGTATCTTCTCCAATTGCTATACTTGTAGTAAATGAACTGCCAGTTCCTAATGTTGTCAGCATTTTAACTGGAGCTATCGCCTTTGTTGCTGGTTTATTTGTTTCAATGAAGCTGGGAGAGTAAAATGGATTACGTCAATTTGCTGGCAAATGTAATAGCAATATTTTCTGGCCTTGGTTTGTATATTTTTATTGTTAATACCAAGTGGGGCAAGGCTCATGAGGGTATACAATATCCTATTATGCTTATGACTATTCTTGCGGCGATTCTTTTGGGAGGCTTTATCAAATGGCTACTGTAAAAAAGAAGTCAAATGGTGCTTCAGTATGCGAATACTGCAACAATTTTGTCTGGGATGAGGAAGACGAGTGTTATTATTGCGATATGAACATGGATGAAGATGATTATGTCAGGCTTGTATCCAGTCAATACACTCAGTGTCCATATTATGTTTCGGGGGATGAGTATAAGGTAGTTAGACATCAGATGTAGTTAGGAGACAGGAGATGGAGATTACTAGAACTCGTATTTTGATTATTTTTGATATATTGCTAATTATATCAGGCATTTCCGGTTTGATTCAAAGCCTATGGGGCAAGGCATATATGCTTGTGTATTATACCGAGATTTCCAATTTGTTATCCTTGGTGATTGCTGTTATTACATTGGCATATCGATTGATTAGCAAGGAAAAAAAGCTTACCAGGGGTTTAATTTTATGTAAATATACTACCACAGTTATGCTTTCTGTTACTTTTATAATAGTAACTGTAGTACTGTTTCCATTGTATGTTAAGGCTGGAAGTTGGGGGACTGGATTTGAAAAACTGTATCTTGGGGCCAGCTTTTTTAATCATTTCTTTACTCCTGCAATTAGTTTTGCAGGTTTTATGATTGAAAATATAAATGTTAGTCTAAAACCGTTAGATGCGGCTATCGCAACCATATCAACGGTAGTATACGGTATTATTTTGTTGATTCTTAATGGACTTAAACTTGTGACAGGGCCTTATCCGTTTTTGATGATATACAATCAGACTGTTATGCAAACGATATGCTGGTTCATTGGGATAGCTGGAGGAACATTATTGATAGCACTTGCTATTGGAAATGGCAATTCATATTTTAATGAATAAAAATAGAAGTCCTGGATTAAAAGAATCTAGGACCTCCACAACAACACAGATTACAAATCATATTAAGTAATAACATATTAAAGCACCATTTGGATACTCCGGTATATGGTCTGGTGTAACCGTGTGAGGTGCTATAAGTCTGATACCATTCAAAGCCGGAGTTGAGGCTTTGATAGAACTGACGATATTGGATGTTACTTGGTTCTAATGCTATGGCGCGATAGATGTATTCTCTCGCGTTATTTATATTTCCGACACCTTTTGATGCAATAGATGCGTAAAAATACCATTGACCGCTGCGGTGGGCATCGTCTATGGAATGAAGTACATTAAGAGCCTGGGCATACTGGCCAGCATTAATATAGCTTGCTGCTGCTTGCAACTCTTTGCTTTGATGCTGATACTGATAATTACTATTGGAATAGCCATAGGACTGACCAGTGTATGTTCTGCCGCCATTTTGCTTTTCATCCATTATCTGATTGTAAGCTTCCTGAACCTGCTTGAATCTTTCCTCGTATTCGGCATGGTTGGGATTGTTAATGTTAGCATCAGGATGATATTTTCTACTAAGATTTCTGTATGCTTTTTTTATTTCTTCGTCTGAGGCACTTCGATCTATTCCCAGTACCTGATATGGATTCATCATTCCTTATCCTTCTTGTGTATCTTTATCTTTAGATATTCGTATTTGGTCCATACTCCGGAGTATATGATATTTCGCAGAATCGAGGCATCCTGGATTATTGGAAGTCGCTCGAAGGATTTGGCACATTCTGCCATAAGAGAGGTCAGTGTGACTCTGATAAATGTCTCATATTCAGATGGACTGTTTTCCTGCATAAATCTAAGGGGATTATAATTGCCCTTTCTGATATCCTTTTTCAAATCCTCATATGCATCAATGATATAGATGAACTTGCCGAGATAAAAGCCTAATGAGTACAGTTCTTTTGACCATTCATCATGCTTATATTCTGAAAAAATAACCCCCAGCATCTCGCCTGTAAGGTTGGATACCATGTCAATATTGGTTTCATTTTTTGATTCCATGTCACTTAAAGAAGCAATATATGTCTCGATTGCATTAGCCTGAACGGGGTATTTTTCTTTGGCGTTGGCATAATGCTTTTTAAGAGCAAGAGCATATTGGCCACTGATAAAGTTGCCATCATCTTTGTAGTTATCAACAAGACTGTGATAACTAAGCATAATGTCCATAGCAGAAGCGTATTTCGTAGTATCGTTGATATAGGCATGCTTTTTGCTTACAGGATGAATGATACATCTAAAGGATGAGGTATCGGATTCTATCTCATGAAGACCACTTAAGAGAATAACCATAAAAGTCAGGTCATAGTTGAGCAATAGCTGTCCCTTAAAACCAGCATCCTTGTGCAATTGCTGACATAATCCACAGTAATAGCGCTGGTAAGTAATATTGTCTTCTGAAGACAGAATAGTTCGATTGGCATTAACATATCCAAACATAATTATACCTTCTTGATAAACACATGATTACATTTTCTGCAGGTAACTTCGATTCTGCCTTTGCCTCTTGGGGCTCTTAGCTTTTGATGACAGGAAGGGCAGGTAAAATATTTGTAATCTTTTCTAAGCTTAATGTCATTAGTAAACTTAAAAGCACTGATACGAATATTTCTTATTAAGGAATCAAGCATATGTCTGATTTTAATTGTTTTGTTGAGATAATATTGATTTTCCTGATATCGCTTTTGATAGTTTTTATTAAGCATACGCCATAAGCTGTATCCTATAAAAAGAAGGCCTGCAAGATATATCACCGTGGAATGAGTTATGGTGGTAAGCAAAAGACATATTATTGATAACCAGCAAAACAGACGTCCTAAATTATCAACACCGGTTCTGCCTTGAAAGAATTGAGCTAATTTATATCTAAAATTATTAGGATTCATAAAAATGTCCCTTTCTGTTTATGACTGTCTGTACTTTAAGCCAGATTTAGATTGCAGTCAATGGAAAAGGGACTTATTTAAGAAACATTTAAGAACTAATTAATCACCTGCCTGAGATGGTGGTGGAACCATCCAGCCTGTACATTTTAGAATGGATCTGTCCTTTACAGAGGACATCCTGTTTCTATATTGTGTAGGCGTCATGCCTACAATCTCGTTGAAGTGCCTGTTAAAACTGCTGACAGACTGAAATCCTATATCTTCTGATATGGAAAGAATAGATTTTTCAGTAGTACGTAGCAGATTTTGAGCATGAGTTATTCGTATTCTGTTGACATATTCCAGAGAACCAAAGCCCATTATTGAATGGAAGGTCCGTCTAAAGTGGGTAGGAGACATATTGCATATAGCTGCAAGGTCCTCCATAGGAAAATCTTCCATATAGTTGGTTCTGATAAAATTAATTGCTGGAGCTATAGCCATGGAATTCTCGTGAGTTGTTATGGCCTCCTGATTCTTTTCTACATACAGGTTGGAAAGCTTGATCATAAGCGAAAGTATCAAACCTCGTACTGAGAATTGGAAATTATCCTTTTTCTCTATTAACTCATCTATAATCATGGATACAATATTATAGATATCAGGATATTTTTCTCTTGAAAACAGGGCAGAACACTCTAACAGCAGAGTGTTAAACGCACTACTGTCATTTAGCAAATCCAATGGGAAATAAGGCGCCATAAGGTCCTGAATATTGACAAATATGTAACTCCATTTGCTGTTTTTTCCTGGGGTAGAGTAGGTTGTATGAGGTACATCCTTGGCAATTATTGTAATGTCCCCTTCTTTAAAATCTATTTTCTGATCTAAAAATTCCATGGTACCAGAGTCAGATTCGCAACGTCCTATCTCCAAACAATTATGAAAATGGAGCACACCCGAAGGTATATCAGATATTCTCCATATGTCTCCTGACAGCAGCAATATAGGAAAATATGCTGGAAGAAGATAATTTCTGTATTCGATTTCTGTTTTTTTAGGTCTAGCCATAAATAGAACTCCTTCTTATAAAATATGGACAAAAAACGACCATTTATAATCTTACAATATGCACAAATACAGGACAAAACTTTAAGCATATTAGTAAAAATGCGAAAGTTTCGTGATGCTTTCGTGAATAATATACTTCAAAATGGTCGAAAATGCAAAA
>JABUSV010000164.1 GCA_021442555.1 Pseudobutyrivibrio sp.
ATCCAGACTGCCCTTGATCACGTTAATATTGAAGTAGAGGCAGGTCAGTTTATAGCAATACTGGGACATAATGGATCAGGTAAGTCTACTTTTGCCAAGCACATCAATGCGCTTCTTACACCTAGTGAAGGAACTATCTGGGTGGATGGAATGAACACTTCAGACGATGAATACACATTTTGTGTGCGTCAGTCTGCAGGAATGGTATTTCAGAATCCAGATAATCAGATTATTGCAAGTGTGGTAGAAGAGGATGTAGCGTTTGGTCCAGAGAACATAGGGGTACCATCGGAGGAAATCGTAAACAGAGTAGAGAAATCTCTTAAGATGGTAGGAATGTATAAGTACAGGGAGCATTCACCCAACAAGCTGTCTGGAGGACAAAAGCAAAGGGTGGCTATAGCAGGAGTTATGGCTATGGAACCTAAATGCATTATCTTAGACGAGCCAACAGCCATGCTTGATCCAGATGGAAGAGCAGAGGTTCTAAGAGCTGTTCATACACTTAACAGAGAAAAAGGCATTACAGTAATTCTTATTACTCATTATATGGAAGAAGTTGTAGATGCTGATTATGTTTTTGTAATGGAAAAAGGCAAGGTTGTGATGCAGGGTAAGCCTAGGGAGATATTTTCCCAGGTGGATACTCTCAAGGAATACAGCCTTGATGTACCACAGGTTACACTTTTAGCTCACGAGCTAAGACAGGCAGGATTGAATCTGCCGGAATGTATTTTGACACGAAAAGAATTAGTAGAGGCCCTGAAATGTCTTTAATTTTAGATCACGTTACATATAAATATAGTTCAGGCACAGCCTATGAAATAAAGGCCTTAGATGATGTTTGTCTTACCATAAATGATGGAGAATTTGTAGGAGTGATAGGTCATACCGGAAGTGGTAAATCAACTCTGGTACAGCACATGAATGGGCTTATTAAGGCTACTGAAGGACATATATACTACAATGGGCAGGATATCTATGACTCTGATTATGATATCAAAGACCTCAGAACACAGGTGGGTATGGTTTTCCAATATCCAGAGCATCAGCTTTTTGAGACTACAGTATTTGAGGATGTGTGTTTTGGACCTAAGAATCAGGGACTGGATAAAAAGGAACAGACACTAAGAGCATATGAGGCTTTGGGACTGGTTAAGATGGATGAGAAGCTGTTTTTGGCATCGCCATTTGAATTATCAGGAGGACAGAAGCGAAGAGCTGCCATAGCTGGTGTTCTTGCTATGAAACCAGCAATCCTTATATTGGATGAACCTACAGCGGGACTTGATCCAAAGGGCAGAGATGATATCCTTGGTATGATTGCTGATATGCATGAAAAAAGAGGAGATACAGTTGTACTTGTTTCCCACTCAATGGAAGATGTGGCGAACTATGTTGACAGAATTATCGTAATGGATCAGGGAAAGCCTGTGTACGATGGTACACCTAAAGAAGTTTTTGCTCATTATAAAGAGTTGGAAAAGATGGGACTTGCAGCGCCACAGGTGACTTATGTGATGAATGACCTTAAGGCAGCAGGTTTTGATGTAAATTGCGATGCAACTACAGTTGCAGAGGCTAAGAAAGAGATAATCAGATGTTTCGCGAAATAACTATAGGGCAGTATTATCCTGCAGAATCTACACTTCATTCACTGGACCCAAGAGTAAAGCTGTTTTCTACATTGATGTATATAATCAGCTTGTTTTCATTTGATGATCCGGTATCGCTTGTGATGATTACTGTAGCACTAATCTGTGTAATTAAGCTAAGCCATGTACCATTTGGCTTTATGATAAAAGGTTTAAAAGGAATAATGGTACTTCTGATAATTGCAGGTGCATTTAATCTATTTTTAACACCTGGAAAAGAGCTGGTCAGTTTTTGGATTTTCTCCATATCTGATGTAGGTCTCAAGAATGCAGGAATTATGACTATCAGAATGATATATCTTATAGTAGGAACCTCCATAATGACCTTGACAACTACTCCTAACCAGCTTACTGATGGATTGGAAAAGTCGCTGGGATTTTTAAAGAGAATCGGAATTCCTGTTCATGAGATATCCATGATGATGTCCATTGCTCTTAGATTTATTCCCATACTGATAGAGGAGACAGACAAGATAATGAAGGCTCAGACAGCCAGAGGTGCTGATTTTGAGTCAGGAGGAATAATCAAGAAGGCAAAGGCTATGGTTCCACTTTTGGTTCCACTTTTTGTATCAGCTTTTCGAAGAGCAAATGATTTGGCTCTTGCCATGGAAGCAAGATGCTATAATGGTGGCACCGGCAGGACCAAGATGAAGCCACTTGCCTACAGTTCTCTGGATCAGAGAGCTTACATTGTAATTGTAATATATATGGTTGTTTTCTATTTGATTAAGGCGGTTATTTAGATGCGTGTAATGATAGTTGTAGCATACGACGGCAGTAATTATTGCGGTTGGCAGATACAGCCTAACGGCATAACGATAGAACAAAAGCTTAATGAGGCTCTCACAGATTTACTGGGTGAGCCTATTTCTATTACAGGGGCCAGTCGAACAGATGCGGGAGTTCATTCTCTCGGTAATGTAGCAATATTCGATACAGAAAGCAGAATGCCTGCGGATAAGATAAGTTTTGCTCTGAATCAGAGATTGCCAGATGATATTGTTGTGCAGTACTCATGTCAGGTGGAAGATGATTTTCATCCCAGATATGCAAGCTGTCGTAAAACCTATGAATATAAGATATTAAATCGTAGGATGCCAGACCCTACCAAACGCAAGGATACCTTCCACTACTATTATGATTTGGATGTGGAAGCCATGAATATGGCGGCTGCTTACCTTATTGGCCAGCATGATTTTACATCACTTTCATCAGTAAAAGCTCAGGTAAAGAGCCGAGTCAGAACCATATATTCGGCAAGAGTATACAAAGAGGATGATGTAATACATATCAGACTGACTGGAGATGGTTTTTTATACAATATGGTGCGCATTATCGCAGGTACTCTGATAAAGGTGGGAGCTCACGAGATGCAACCAGAGTATATGCTTGATATTCTAAGGGGAAGAGACAGAGAATTAGCAGGTCCTACAGCACCAGCTCATGGTCTTACAATGATTGGAATCGAATACGAATAAAAAAAGGGGTTGCAAAAATTCTAAATATGTGTATCATGTGTATTACACCAAATAGTACAGAAAAAAGACACATATAGAATTAAGAGGAATAAAAATGAAGAATAAAATCTTGAAAAGGGTAACTTGTGGCACATTGGCTATGCTGATGGTTATGTCTTGCTTTACAGGCTGCGGCAAGGGCGGAAGTTCTTCGGATAAGTCGGGAGACAGTAATCTTGGGGCAGAAGAGCCAACACATTATTTTAAGGCAGAGTACATAAAAGATCTTCCTGAAGAATTACAAGGTAACGCAGGAGGAAACAAAATAATAGGAGATAACTATTATTTTGAAGTATTTGATGAGAACTATGCTCCAAAATCAATCAATTCATATAATTTTGTTACAGGACAATGTGATACATTGGTAGAACTTAAAAGTGCATATGGAAATCCATATGAGCCACAGATTAATGTTTCAGATTTTGGTATAGATTCAAATGGTAATGTTTATGTATTGTATCAGGAAACCATGATTAATCTCGATGCGTTGGATTTTGATCCTAAGGAGATTACCAGGGAAGATGTAACAGCCATGATGGCTGACGAGTGGGGGTACGACCACGAGACCATAGAAAATGAGTTGTCACCAGATGGATGGTACATGCAGGATGGCAATTACGTAGATGAGAATGGTGAACTTAAATACGATTGGATCTACCTACAGTCTATGGGCTATAAGTATGGTTATAAAACAAGTCTGTCTCTTATAAAATATGATTCGACTGGAAATGAGATATATAACAAGAAGGAAGAGATCCCATACGAAGAAAATGTTAATTTCTATCCATACTGCATGGCTGTAGACGGTCAGGGAAATGCAATGATTGTTATTAACAAATGGGCAGCAGAAGGAAACGATATGGGTACCTTCGTAGATGAATATTTCCTTTGGTCATATGATGCATCCGGCAGCAAGGTTGCAGATAATAAAATAGATTCTTATTTTGATAAGGTTCTTATTGATCCAAATGGAAATATCAATGTTACCGCTTATGGTGAGGATGGATATTCGCTATACACATTAGACCTTTTAACTGGTGAGAAGTCTCTTGTAGCTTCACTTGGAGATAAGTATTTTAATACATATACATATACAGACCATAATTCTATTCTTTTCCCAGAAGGTTCATCGCTCTATGAGTTTGATTTGGGAACAGGTGAAAAGAGCAGATTTATGAATCTTTTAGGTTGTGGTGTTTCATCTAACGACCTTACTTGTCTTGGTTATACAAGTGAAGGAACTCTTGTTGCATACTTGAATTATTATTCAAATCTTACTGGTGATAATGTAACAGAGTTGGTAAAGTTTAACGAGGTATCAAAGGCTGAATGGGGCGATAAAAAGATACTCAAGCTTGCATGTGATTACTTGAGCCCAGATCTTCAGGAACTGGTTATTGAAGCTAATCGTAAAAATGCAGATTACATGATAGATGTTGTAGAGTACGTTCAGGAAGACATTGATTATGAAAATATAGATAAAGCGTATGAGCAATATTATACAGAGCTTGCAGCGGACGACACAATAGATATGGTTGTATTCAACTATTCTGCATATAACTCAGTATATAATTTTGCAAGCAAAGGACTATTGACTGATTTAACACCTTATATGGAAGCAAATGGTACTATCACCAAGGCTGATATATTTGATAGTGTAGTCAGTGCATGCACTGTTGATGATAGGCTGGTAGTTCTTCCTACCAACTTCTCAGTGGTTACTGCTATGGCAAAGAGCTCAGAGGTAGGGGCGAACTCTGGTTGGAGTGTATCGGATGCAATGAAGCTTATGGCAGACAAGCCAGAAGGAACAAGGTTGTTTGAGTTTACAACAAGAGAAGATGCGCTTAATACTACAATGTCTCTAAACTACAGAAAGTTTATAGATATAGAAAATGGCAAATGTGACTTAGATAATGAAGAATTCAGACAGATTCTGGAATATGCAGGAATGTATGATGAAGAAATCGATTTTGAATCATATTATGCCAATAACATAGATGAGTATGAAGAACTGGGAAATGGCAGTGTAATCTGTACAAGGTTGTATTTGAATAACTATGATAGTATTCAGGCTAATAAGGCAGTATTTAATGATGAAGTTACTCTAATTGGATTCCCTACGACAGCAGGTTCTGGAGCACTTTTATCATTTGATTCAACAATTGGTATTACAGAAAACTGTGATGATCCTCAGGCTTGTTTTGACATGATTGCGCCACTATATAGGGTAAAAACATATGATGGTATGGATAGCGTGTATGAGTTGTCGATTAGAAAAGATTCCTTTGATAACCTGGCAAAGGCATGGAAGAATCCGGATAATGCTGGAAGTACATGGTATTTAGGCGATAGCATTGGAGATGTTAATATAGGACCGGCTACAGATGAAGAGATAGAGATGGTTCGTAGTTCTATCGAAAATGCTTCTGGTGTACAAAACTCGGTGTCATCTGATATCATGGCAATAATAAAGGAAGAAGCTAGTGCTTATTACTCAGGTGAAAAGAAAGTAGAGGAAGTAACTCCTATTATTCAAAGCAGAGTAAAGATGTACTTAAGTGAAACAATGTAATTCCGAAGCTCCCCTTTATAGGGGGGCTATCGGTGTTTTTAAGAAGAAAAGAATCTGGTGTAGAATAGGTTTATGAAAACACGTAAAGAACAAATCAAAACAATAGCAATTATATTTCTGGCAATTATGCTGGTGTTGACTTTTTTTTCCAATTCCATCATGAATTATTCGCTGGTGGAGGTGTCAACGGAGGCTATTGTATCTGACAAGCTTACTAGCAGGGTAAGAGGAAGCGGAATGGTTGAGGCAAAGGAGGCTTATTCAGTTGTAGTAAAGCACCCTCGTAAGATTAAGACCATGGACGTTCGCCTGGATCAGGAAGTCCATACAGGAGATGTACTGTTCACATTGGATGAGGGCGATTCCACCGAGCTTAGAACGGCTAAAAAGAACCTCCTGCAGGCAGAGGCTGATTATGAGATTAGTTTGCTCACCTCAAGTATTACTGTCGAGCAGCGAAAACAGATTGAAAGCGGAAAGCTTGGAAGTCTTACAGACAGACAGAATCTTATTACACAGCTAAAAACTAATGCAGATAATGCTAATAACTATCTGGAGCAGGTGACACTGTTGTCAGATCAGTTGGCTGCTGTTGCTGTTTCAAACGATGAAGAAATCAAAAGCCAGCAAGAAGCAAAAAATCTAGCCGCATATGAAGTTGAAAAAGACAAGGCGGCGGATGCAGTCAAGTCGGCAGAGGCGGATCTGGAAAAAGCAAAGCAGCCTATTACTGACGCTGAAGCGGCAGTCACAGAAGCTGAGGAAGTAAAGAAGGTGGCAGATGCTACTGGGGATGCGGCAAAGATTAGTGAGGCAGATGCTGCTTTAAAAGCAGCTAGAGATGGATTATATAAGACCAAAACTGATTCTGACCTCCAAAAGGAAATAGATGAGAAGAAGCAAATTTTAGACGAAGCTACCGCTGTCAGCTCAGATGCAATAAACAAATATAATAATGCAAGCTATAACAGCAAGATTAACGGATATAATCAGGCTATTGCAAAGCTTGAGGCTTCGGATGCAGATGCAACAAAAAAGGCTGAGATGACACAGACGCTTAATCTGGCTAAAAAGAATGCAGATGATGCAAAAGAGGAGTTGGATAAAGCTGCTGATCTTATGAAAAATCAGATAACATATGTTTTGGCATATGAGAATATTTTAGAGCTTCGTAAAGAGGTGGAGGAACTGGAAAAAGAGACTGTTGAACCTGAGGTTAAAGCACCAATCAACGGTATAGTTACAGAAATCATGTACACAGCTGGACAGACTCCGGAAGAAAGTGCTACTGTGCTTATGATTAAGCCAGAAAACAAGGCATATACTATTTCTTTTTCTGTAACACAGGCACAGGCAGCCAAGATTAAGGTTGGAGATCAGGCAGATATAATTAACAATTGGTCAAGTAGAGACATTACTGCCAAGGTATACAAGATTACAAGGGACAAGGATAACAAGCAAAACTCTATTATTACCTGTGAACTGGATGGAAATGTTGATATCAATGATACATATACTCTCTCCATCGGACAGAATACATCGAACTATGATTACATAGTTCCTACCAGTGCAATAAGAGAGGACAGTAACGGGAAGTTTATCTATGTTGTGGAATCAAAGAGTACTCCACTGGGCAATAGGTATTATGCAAGAAGATGTGACATAGAGATAATCACAGAGGATGACAGCAGAACAGCTATCACAGGTCCAAGTGAAGATGCGTATGTTATAACTACCACAAGTAAGCCAATTGAAGCGAACCAACAGGTTAGACTAGCAGACTAGTTGGGTAATTATGAATAAAATAAAAGGAATAATAACAAATTACAGGAATTGTGTAATCAGCGGTGTATGCATCATTTTGGCATGTATACTGGCTCTGGTATCGGGAAATATGGAAAAAAGCCTGAGTTCTCAGAATATTGCAAGAAGATGGAGCTCAAAAGAGGATTTTACAGAGGTATCCGTATTTTTTTCAAGAGAAGCACATATATCCAAGAACGCGTTAGGAGGAGTGCGCAATCACATTCGTTCAACTATGGTAGATTCAGTAGATTTGGACGAATATCAAGGCAGGTATTATATTGATACTTATGCCACGCAAAACACAGTATCCTTGTGTACAGATAAAGTTACCATGGAAGTTAGAGGTTTTGGAGTAGGAGGAGATTTTTTCCTGTTTCATCCTATAGAATTGATTGATGGTAATTATTTCGATGAAGCGACTGATTCAAATCTTGACGGGGTAGTAATCGATGAAAATCTGGCATGGAAGCTGTTTGGTGCAAAAGATGTTGCAGGAATGACTGTCAGCATTGGTGACAGATGTTATGTGATAAGAGGTGTGGTTAAGCAGGATGACGGTCTGTTTTCAGAAGCTGTAGAGGAGACAATACCAACTGTCTACATGCAGTATTCCGTTATGAATGAACTGTTTGGTGGCGAACTGTACATAGACTCGTATGAAGCGTTAATAGCAGATCCCGTAAGGGATTTTGCGTTAAATACTGTAAATGAGGCTGTGTCAGAAGCGATAGGTGTTGATGAGAAGGATTACAACATAATAGAAAACTCTAAGCGATTCACTGTGGGCTACAAGATAAAACACTTGAAGACTATGTTTTTAGACAGCATGAATCTAAAAAATATTTGCCTGCCTTATTGGGAAAACAAGGCAAGAGGTGTAGAACAGATCACACTGAGATTGTTTATTTTGTGTATGATATTGATGGTATATCCTGTGATATATATTAGTTACAGATTGATTAAGCTGATTTCATATACATACAAGAAGTATATAACCACTCCAATGGATAGAATAAAAGACAAAATAGCTTCAATTTTTAGTTGACACATAGGCGGTTCTGTAATAGAATGAAACGGCTGATGTAGTGGAAAAGACTAGGTGCATTAGCCCGCAACTAGTTTTTACTATAATATTTCCAAGAAGTGCCCGGACATCACCGATTGGAAAGCTTTCAGATTAGTTTAAGGAGGAACACTCATGAACACTTATATGCCAAACACAACTCAGATTGAGAGAAAG
>JABUSV010000001.1 GCA_021442555.1 Pseudobutyrivibrio sp.
CTCAGGCAATTGCCTGAGGCTTTCTTTAAACAATGAACTTTCTGTTAATTATGGGCAATTTAACCCTTTTTTCAAAAAAAAGATGCTATACTTTTAAACACGCCGTTAATGGGGGGTTCTATGAATATCTATACTCAGGTTTGCGGGCTCTTTATTGTCCTGCTTTTACTCATATTTTATAAAAAACAACCTACAATAGGTCTTGAGACAGAAAAGAAGTATATATACATTCTCTATGCAGTATTAGGTTGTGTTGTATCAGATATTGGTTCAGTAATACTAATAACCAACAGTGAGATGTATAGCTATGAGACTATTACCATGATAGGCAAGCTATACCTCATATCCATATTTGCAGTTACATATTTGACACTGGCTTACGAATTCACAGAGATACAGCCGAGACTCCCCAAGCAGGTACCTAATGGACTGCAATTTGGATTTAGAATGTTTGCTATAGTTGTTGTACTTTTTATATTATTTCACCCACTGTATTTTGTTCATAATGGAAATGCAGTATATAGTTACGGACCAGCCTGTACTGTTACTTATATCTGCTGTTTTTTTACCATAGTAACTACTCTTATAGGAACTTATAAGTTCAAACGATATATTAACCCTAAGCGCAGACAGGCACTCCAACTGTGGATGTACACCATGCTTGTATTTGCATTTATTCAGTTCTTTAATCCTAAGATTCTCATTGTAAGCTTTGGTTGCTGCTTGGGCGCCATGATAACTTATTTTGAATTGGAAAACCCGGAATCTAACATAAGCAGAAATACGGGACTTTTTAGTGCAACCACCTTAAAGGATTATTTTGATTACCTTTATAAGAAGGAAGAAGAGTTCTCAGTATTAATGTTTGCCTATTCGACCACTGCAGAATCAAGCATTGATACAAAAACCATCAGAAAGGCTGTAGATGAGCTTAACACATTGTTGTATGACTTCAAGGACGGCAAGGTATTTACTACAGCAGAAGGGTTTTTCATCATGGTGTTTGATGCTCCTGACAAGATGATGTATGCCAGAAAGCTTATAGACGATGCAATAGCAAAAATAAGCAATGACCCGGAATCCAGCAATATTCAGTCGTTGCTTCGCCCATACTACATATACGTTCCGGAATCATGCATCGCAAACAGTTCGCTGGAAATACTTAGTCTTATTAATGATTTTATACCTACGGATTTTCACAGTAATCTTGAAACCGAAGTAACTATAGATGAAGCTGCAGTCCAGGCTCTATATCGCAAAAAAGAAATAGAAGACATGGTAGTGGATGCTTTGGAAAATGACCGAGTAGAGGTATATTATCAGCCTATCTATTGTGTTGAGGAAGGCATATATACATCTGCTGAGGCTCTAGTAAGAATCAGACTTCAGGATGGTACTTTGGTTAATCCGGGGTCCTTTATTCCAATAGCAGAAGACACAGGGCGAATCATGGCTTTGTCTGATGCCATTTTCAAAAAGACCTTTTCCTTTATGAGATCCTACAGGCTGACAAGTCTTGGAATTAAGTACTTGGAGCTGAATCTTTCTATCAGGCAGGGCGAGGATCCGTTTTTCCCTAACAGGTTCTCAGATGCCCTTAATAAATACGGATTATCTGCTTCTTCTGTAAATCTTGAGATAACAGAGACGGCCTCGCTTAAGAAAAAAGATATGCTGATGCATACCATGAACAAGCTTAAGGAAAATGGATGCAACTTCTCCTTGGATGATTTTGGAAGTGGTTCCTCAAACCTAAGCTATATCATTGATATGCCGATTGATGTTATAAAATTTGACAAAGATCTTACTTCATCATACTTCCACAGTGACAAGGCAAGAGCTGTTGTGACAGCTGTAACAGATATGGCACACTCAATGGGCATCAGGATTGTTGCAGAAGGTATAGAGACAGAAAGTCAATACAAGATAATGGCTGATTTGGGAATCGACTATATACAGGGATATTATTTCTCTAAGCCTCTTCCTGAAAAAGACTTTATCAGGTTTTTACAGCAAAATAATCTGAAACCTAAGTCGGATGTTTGCTGATTTACAGAATAATAACCATAATTATATCAATGAACAGAAAAGGGGGGGCTAGGTAATGCATACATTTCAACCATATCCTGTGAACATGTTAGAGTGGAATCCTTGGGAAAAGATATCCAAGGAATGGTTTGCCATTACAACAGAGCTTGATGGAAGACCAAATGCAATGACTGCCGGATGGGGCGGCATTGGAGTTATGTGGGGCAAGAATGTAGCCATGGTGTTTGTACGTGAATCACGCTACACAAAGGAAATACTTGATAACTCAGAGACTTTTTCCTGCTGCTTCTTAGATCCACAAGATAAAGGAACAAAAAATACATTCAAATACCTTGGAATGGTCAGCGGACGCGATGAGGATAAGCTACCAGCTGCCCGTCTTACTATTAACCACTCCATGGGTGTGCCGTTCATAGACGAAGCCAACTTTGCAATCCTTTGCAAGAAAATGGCTGCAATCCCAATCGAACCAGAGCATATGCTACGCGACAGCATCCTCGACGACTGGTACAAAGATGGCGACTACCACACCATGTACGTGGGAGAAATCCTCGACATTTTAGCACGTTAGATATGCAATTGAGTATTAGTAAATGTCATAGGGCAGATGATTGTGTAATGCAATCATCTGCTCTTTTAATAGAATCAAATAATAAATCAAAGGTATCAATTGCAATTAAAATGACACTATTAGATTGACAATGACGTCATATTAAATACAGCGAAATTGGTAAAATGAGGATTTACCAAATGGTTACAGAAGAATTGATATACCAGACACAGGTATTTCTTTTTGACATATAGCTGAAAATATGATGTAAACTGTAGGTAGAGTGACATTTTTTGATATGTGTTGCATAATTTTTACAGTACAGTTAATACACTTTGCGAGGAGAGGTTGTTATGGATTGTGTTTGTTTAGGTAATCGAATAAAAGAAAGAAGACTTGATAACAATTTGACGCAAAAACAATTGGGGGAGCTGGTTCATGTATCTGATAAGGCTGTATCAAAATGGGAACGAGGCATTTGTTATCCTGATATTAGTTTGATTGAATAGTTATCAGATGTTCTTGCAATACCAGTTGATACGTTGCTTTCAAATGAAGAAAAGAAACAATTAAGAAAAGACAATAGGAATAAACGTATCATTATTGTTTGCGCAGTATTCTTTATAATTGCCATGGTGATTTCTGTAGTGTATTTGATGAGACCTACAGGTATTTATATAAAAAGAATATTTGTATTAGCTGGCATAAGCTTATATTTGATGATTTTTATTTTTACGATTTTGTATATTTTTAAGAGGTGAAAAAAGGTCATTGCACGTGAAGATGCAATGGCCTTTTTAGTTTTTGGTGTCAGAGATACTCTTAGCAATGCAAGACCGAGATGATGAGTACCTAAGAATCTTGAGAGGCTTGAAGCTTGGATAATAACATGCTGCGTATTGCGGTACAAATGCTTATTGGCGGCCTCAAAAGCCTCAAAATAATGGAAATATGGGTTTGACTTTAGTGTGTAAAAGTACGATAATATTTCTAGTTTATGCGAAGATTTAGGAGGCAGTAAAGATGGATATCAGATTTGAGAAGCGTGATGTGCTTAAGAATAAGCCGGATGAGAATAAGCTTGGCTTTGGAAAGTATATGACAGACTACATGTTCATTTGCGATTGGAGCAAGGATTTGGGATGGCATGATGCAAGAATAGTTCCAGAGGGACCTATTGAGATAGATCCAGCATGTATGGTTCTTCATTATGCACAGGAGACATTTGAAGGCCTTAAGGCTTATCGTACAGCAGAGGGCAAGATTCAGTTGTTCAGACCAGAGATGAATGCAGCACGAATGATTCGCTCAAATGAGAGACTTTGCATGCCAGCATTTCCAGTAGAGGATTTTGTTGAGGCAGTTAAGGCTTTGGTTAAGGTTGAGAAGGATTGGGTTCCTTCAGCTGCTGATACTTCTTTATATATCAGACCTTATATGTTTGCTACAGAGTCAGCACTTGGAGTTCATATGGCAAGCTCATATAAGTTTATGATTCTTACATGCCCAGTTGGTGCATATTATGAGTCAGGTCTCGATCCAGTTAAGATTTATGTTGAGGACGAGCTTGTACGTGCAGTTGATGGCGGTACAGGATTTACAAAGTGTGGTGGTAACTATGCAGGTTCTATTGCAGGTCAGGTTAAGGCTGAGAAGTTAGGATACGAGCAGGTATTGTGGCTTGACGGAGCAGAGAAGAAGTATGTTGAGGAAGTAGGTTCCATGAACATCATGTTCAAGATTGATAACGAGATTTGGACAGCTCCAGCAGGACGCACAGTTTTACCTGGTGTTACACGTGATTCTATGCTTCATATCCTTAGAGACTGGGGTTATACAGTTCATGAAGAGCACTTGGCTATCGATGATCTCATGAAGGCGGGCTTAGAGGGCAGACTTGAGGAAGTATTTGGTACAGGTACAGCTGCTGTTATTTCACCAGTTGGTGAGCTTAGATATAAGGATGATGTTGTAGTCATCAACAATATGAAGACAGGAGAATTGACTCAGAAGCTTTACGACACACTTACTGGAATCCAGTGGGGTAAGCTTGAGGATAAATACGGATGGACTCAACCAGTCGAGTAATTAATTCACTTATTGAATATAATGACGACGAATTACAGGCATTACAGGATTCATTTTGCGCAGCAAATGACCTGTATATGCGCTGCGTCGGAAGAAATAGTGGGACCATTACGGACTTCTCTGGCGGTAAGCTGGAGGAGGAATTTGTTGAGCAGTTATTTTCTGCGCAGTTACGCAAGGAGATAGTAGATTCCTTCATAGATGGCGGTGCAGAAAATGTTGTTGAACGTTATGGTCTAAAAGAATATGCCATGTACCGAGGAGTAGCTATTCGTGGCGATATGGATAGCATTGTCGGTGTATGGCTTATTTTTGGTTTAAATGCGGATGCGATTCCTGATGATGAATTCATTTCATCAGAGGTCAGACGAACTACTAAGGAGCGATTTGATAAGGCAACCTCTCTTTTGGAGACTCTGACAAGATGCTATTTTGCAGAAAAAATCAAGTCAGGCACTCTTAAAAAGCAGCTTTTGTCTGTAGAAGCCAATGATGCTACAAGAGAGCGCAAGCTCCATAAAAACGAGGTTATCACCGACGTATTAAGAATGATGGAGTCAGATAATCCATTTTCTAAGGTGGCGGATGATATTTTATCGATAAGTGGTCGTTACCTTAATGTTACATCGGCGTTTCTTTTTCAGATAGACAACGACGGTGTGCTGACTGATATAGTTAACGAGTGGTGTTTGGATTCCAAGTATGGCTTGATGAATGAGCTGCACAGAGTCTATCGCAAACAGCTGCCATTTATGACAGGAAGACCTTATACCATTTCCTCAGATACTACACTACCTGTTGATTTTGAGGCATTTTTTAAAAAATATTCCATAGACGCAGGTATATTTCTGCCTGTTGAGCTTAACAACAGAACAGTGCTTTATCTTTGCTTTGCAGTGATGAATGACAATCGTCAGTGGTCAATAGAAGATCTAAAATTTGCCAATGATATCAAAAGCGTTATCCATTCCATTTTGGTGAAGCGAGTTACCAAAAACAGTCTTACCAGTTCATATCAGGCACTGGAGCTTATTTTAGAAAATACCGGTTGTGGAGTGGCTGTCACTGACGTTGAAAAGAGGGAGATTCTCTTTACCAACTCAACCTTTGAAGATATGTTTAAGGACGAGATTGACAGGCTGGCTGTTGATGAGATGTTTTTTGACAAATCGGGATTTTTCAACGGCAATAGCAATTATTCTGCTACAAATTCAGGCAAATGGTATGATGTGACCTCTTCTGAGATTGACTGGGTAGACGGACGTCCTGTGAGACTTATGAGCTTTTACGATATAACAGAGCTTAAGAGTTATCAGCGAAAGGTGGAAAACCAGGCAAATGAGGACTATCTAACCAATCTTAAGAACAGGCAAAAATGCGAAAGAGATGTGGAGGCAGAGGTGAATTTCTGCGTCAAGAGCGACAACGAATGCGCCCTTCTTATGATGGATCTTGATGACTTCGGCAATGTTAACGAAGCTCTTGGTCATGATAATGGAGATATGCTTCTTAAATCCATAGCACATGCTCTTAACGGTATATCAGATATACAGGGTAAGGTATACAGAGTAGGTGGAGATGAGTTTTTGATTCTTGTAGACCATACCTGTATATCCAAGCTTACATACATTGAAAAGAGAATCCTTAATCTCTTTGACCATCCATGGATAGTAGATGAGAGAGAGTTCTATTGTACCATGAGTATGGGCGGAGTCAGGGCACCTGAAGATGATACCAACATGCGCTCGTTGATGGCTAAGCTTAATGCTACCTGTCGACTGGCAAAAAAACACGGAAAAAACCGTAATCACCTGGAGTATTATTCAAAGGAAAACGATACAGATTCAGTTAGAAGACTGGACCTTGAGGCAGCCATGCGTACTGCAGTATCTGATGGCTGTGATGAGTTTGAGGTATATTACCAGCCACTTATTAATATTGGAGTGGACGGAGCTCCATGCTGCGGAGCAGAAGCTCTTGTTAGATGGAACAGTAAAGAGTTAGGCTATATAACTCCTGATCAGTTCATTCCGTTGGCTGAATATTTAGGACTTATTATCCCTATTGGAGAGCATGTTCTTAACGAGGCCTGCGTCAGATGTAAGTATTGGAATGATTTTGGCCATCCAGAGTACAAGGTTAATGTCAATCTGTCTGTAGAGCAGCTTAAGCAGCCTAATATAGAAGCAGTAGTAGAAAATGCCCTCAATAAATCAGGACTTAATCCACATAATCTGACTCTTGAGGTTACAGAGACATTGGCTGTTGGGGATTTGGACCAGATGGTAAGTGTTCTTAACAGACTAAGAGATTTGGGCTGCAGAATAGCACTTGATGATTTTGGAACAGGTTATTCCAGCCTCAACCATATCAGAACCATGCCGATAGACACTATCAAGATTGACAAGGATTTTATCAAGGATTTGGGCACAGACACCTTCTCAGAGGCATTTGTGTCTACAGTTTCGTCCTTGGCGGATACCCTTAAGATGGATGTCTGCGTTGAGGGTATTGAAAAGCAGTCCCAGCGAGATGTCGTTGCAAGACATGCAGTTAATCTCATGCAGGGATATTACTACGATGTACCTCTTAAGGTCTCTGATTTTGAAAAAAAATATCTTATTTAAACTGATTTGCGCTTGCGTCATATTCATAATTGATGCAAGCGATTTTTTTTGTTAATTCATCAATATCTATTTCGTTATCCCCACAAAGCTCCTCAAGAGAAGCATATTTGTCTCTAAGAGCTGTGTTGATAACTGATAGTAGCATAACTGGGTCCTTTGGAAGATTCATATAATAGGTCCTTTCTTTTGCTCTCGTATAAAAGCCGACAGGCTGTGGGGAGCATATTGATATATATTTTATCAAGTATTAAAATTACATTGCTATGAAAAAACAAATCCTGATCCTACTTGGATTCTTGACCATTCTACTACTTTTAGCGGCAGGTTGGTATCTTTTTAATAACAAAGAATCCCTTAAAAAAACATCATATAACGACGACGAAATTGAAAGAATAGTAATAGAGGACGTCCCAGAAGATATTGTAGAACCTGTTGAAGAAGAGGTATTAAGTTCTGTCACAATTACTTTTACTGGTGATTTTTTAATAGGAGATATTGTAAAGTCAAACTATGATTCCAAGGGAATGGATGGAGTGTTGTCACCAGAACTCAGGCAGCTGTTGGCTGTGGACAGTGACATAACCATGGTTAACAATGAATTCCCGTATTCAACCAGAGGAGATAAGGCCAAGGACAAGCAGTTTACTTTTAGGCTCGACCCTTCCTATGTCAGTATGCCGCTTGAGATGGGAGTGGACGTAGCGGGGCTTGCCAACAACCACGTGTTGGATTATGGAAGTGAGGCCTTGGAGGACACATTAACTACACTTGAAGGTGTTAATATTGATTTTGTTGGTTCGGGTTACAATATGGATGAGGCTGCAAAGCTTGTCACCAGGGAAATAAATGGCGTTACCTATGGTTTTATGGCAAGCAGTCATATTATTCCATTTGCCAGCTGGGACGTAGCTAATACTAGCCCTGGTGTGTTTACTTTTTACAATGACACAGCTTTACTTGAGCGAATAGCTGAGTATAAGACTCAGTGTGATTACCTCTTTGTCTGTGTTCATTGGGGAGTGGAGCGTACTGATGAGTTAGAGGACTACCAGATTAATGAGGGCCATGCAATGATAGATGCGGGGGCGGATGCAGTTATTGGTATGCATTCTCATTGTCTGCAACCTGTAGAAATGTACAAGGGTAAGCCTATTTTTTACAGCCTGGGCAATTTTATCTTTGGAACTAATATATCTTCGGCTGCAGTGGTAAGCTTTACTTATGAGCCAGGATGTAGCGATCCTTTGATAAAGGTTGTTCCAACCTGTGCCTCAAATGGATATACCACTGAAGCTCAAGGCGATAAAAAGCAGGAGATAGTATCATATCTTATGAGTATTTCTGACAGTGTTGTAATTGATGAAAATGGCATGCTTGGTTCAAGACAGTAAACGACA
>JABUSV010000038.1 GCA_021442555.1 Pseudobutyrivibrio sp.
TTGTTTTTTGATTTTTGTAAAAAAAAGTCATCAGTTCTCATACCTGCCAAATCATAAGTTGTTATTATAATCGAAAACATAATAATACTTGATAACAATGAGCTTCCACCATAGCTAATAAAGGGAAGCGTTACACCGGTAGAAGGAATAAACTTAATCACTCCACCAATATTTAAAAGGCTTTGAGTAGCATATACTGTACCAAATCCAGCTACAATTAGTCTGAAAAATCTATCATTAATTTTGACTGCCACTGAAAAGATATCCAAAAATGTACTAATTACTACAAGCATTAAACATAATGCAAAAAATCCACCAAACTCTTCTGAAACAGCTGCAAAAATAAAGTCTTTTGATACAACTGGAATCTTTGTTGGACTACCTTGATATAAACCTGTACCTAGCCATCCTCCTGAACCAATGGCAAATAATGACTGAGATATTTGATATCCCTGATCATCAACAACTGACAGAGGGTCTTTCCAAGCTAAAAATCTGGTCTGAATATGAGAAAACAGCTTCAGTGCCAAAAATCCAGCAAATGCAGAACCCGAAACTGTTATTATAAGGTATAAATAGTTACTTGTAGCTATAAACAACATGACAATATAAGCTGTCAAAAAAATAAGAGCGCCTCCTAAATCTTTTGATGCAACTAATATTAGTACATGTATAGCAGAAATAACCGTTACCAAGGCAACATTTTTTAATTCTGAATTCTTATATAACACAGCTGCAATAAAAAACACCAATGTAAGCTTAACGAATTCAGCAGGCTGAACACTTATACTTCCTATACGAATCGAAAGCTTCGCACCATATTCTGTTGTTCCAAGCCGTGTTACTATTAACAATGAAACAATGCCAAGCAACGCATATAATATCCATAATCTCTTAATCGAATCCAACTTAAGCAGTAAAAATACAATAACCAGTGCAATTATAAAAGAAATTATGGAGTATATAAACTGTCGTAAGGCCTTTCCAATTTCTATTCTTTCCAATTCAATAAAACTTATAGATAAAAACAGACAAATGTTATTAATCAAACCCGCATTGGAAGGATTAAAAAATGTAGTAAATATATAGTTTATAATAATAAAAAGCAAAAGCTGACCTATAGCCAAGAACAGAATTCTGTCATCAGAAGTATTTAGATACAACACAAGACTTCCGTTAATCAGAATAAAATATGTCAGTATTGTCTTTATCCCGTATAGTATTTTTTGATCAATCCCAAAATAATCTGTAACTAATGTTGTAAAACATGTAAAAGCATATATTCCCAACATCAGTATCATACTTACTCTTGATACTAAAGTTATTATACTAACCAAATTAATCTACTCCTCTTTTTAAATGTCCCTTTGTAAAGTTATTAGGAAGATTTATACTTTTATTATTAATAAAAACATCCTTGTAAGTTTCTAAAACATTTTTCGTTTCTGCTTCATTTTCAAAAGTAAAGTCTAATCTTAGTTCTTTAAATCCAAGACTAGAAATATCCTCTGCCATATCCATACAATTGTAAATGACACCATTATATATTGTGTTTATACAGTTATCACAGTCACAAGCAGCTAAAAGTTCTTTACCCTTTCTGTCTTTAAAGCTGTATTTTAGGTTAGCTTTATTACATCCTATTGTATTATTAATATTACAATTAGCAGTAACCATCAATGGAATTCTAGAATATACAATAAACTGACTATAGGTATTATTTCGATGGGCCAGTTCCTTTAAGGATAACTCATATGGAACACAATTATTAAAAATACCCATTTCATCAAATGCTTGAATTGCTCTGTTAGACATAGTATATAATCTGTGATCCAGAATCATCTTATTTTTATCATAACCTTTATTTAGAATATATCCTAGCCAATCATAGCTTGGAATTAAGTATCCGCTTAATCTTTCATCCAAAGCAATCTCCATTGTCTTGTCTTTGCGAAAAACAGCAGGTAAATAACAATAAATATCTTTGTCTTGGCATAATTTAAATGCATCATTAATAAGCTTTATAGGAACGGCTATTCTTTTAACAAAGTCAAATTCTGCACATGCTTTTAATTGAGCTATATCATTTACAACAACATAAGGAATATTGTATTTTCTTTTTTCAATGACTTTATGTTCCTTTAACGCTACAAATTCATTATATTCTGGTTTTACAGTACCAATTAAAATCTGTTCAAATTCAGATAAAGCATTTCTTCTGGCATTTTTAATTGTTGAAACCGGAATGAATAAGCCTTCTTCCATATCAACATCAATATCAGAAAATTCAAAGGACGTATCGCCAGTTTGACTTACAGTCTTGAGTATATCATCTTCAATAGCAGGTTTATTATGTGATTCTTCCAGCTCAGTACCAAAAGTGCAAGATACAATATGTCCCATATCATCAGATATAATTATCGTAAATAATGAACCTTTATGAGCAATAACCTTACCTTTTATTTCAATTTTCTTCTCACTAGGGCTTGTTATATTATCTGTATGTTTACTATGTGATGGTTCTTCAAAAGTAATTAAAGACTGGCCATTATGCTGATTTAAATATAGATCAGTGAATCCCGATCTGTTACCATAGTCAAACAACATCTTATGATCTGAAGCACAAACCTTATATTCACCTTCTTTATTATCTAAATAGTGATCCAGGTATTTTCTGTAAATGCTAACTACACCAACCGCATATGGTAACTGCTTCATTCTGCCTTCTATTTTAAAAGAATTAACCCCTGCCTTGGCCATGGCTGGCAGGTTATCAATATTATTAAAATCCTTTGGTGATAAAATGTATTCTCCCTTTACATCAAGAGATTCTTTCCCTAGCAGCTTTAGATTATTATATGGTAACCTGCAAGGCTGCGCACATCGGCCTCTGTTTCCAGATCTTCCTCCAAATATTGAGCTCATTAGGCACTGCCCTGAATAACATACACATAAAGCACCATGAACAAATGCCTCTATCTCTAGATCAGGACAAGTGTTTCTAATATCGGCAATCTCAGGTAGTGATAATTCCCTTGATGTGACTATTCTGCTGGCCCCAAGTTGTTCCATAAGTAAAGCCCCGTAGCCATTACATAAAGTCATCTGAGTAGAGCAATGAATATCTGTTTTTGGGAAAAATTCCTTAATGAAGTTAAATACACCTATATCCTGAACTATAAACGCATCGATACCACTTTCTACATAAGATTTAAGATAATCATATAGATTACGTTCTATTTCAGTATTCTTTAGTAGCGTATTAACGGTAAGATATGATTTTACGCCATGAAGATGGCCATATCTAATAGCCTCAATGCTATCCTCCAAGGAAAAATTCTTCGCAAAAGCTCTGGCGCCAAACATATCTCCACCAAAATAAACTGCATCAGCGCCTGCATTAACTACTGCTTTATATATTTGCAAATCCCCAGCTGGAGATAATAATTCTAAATCCATCATAATGCTCTTAAATAAAAATAATGTTATTAATTAAAAAAGAGCCCTGATTTTGGGCTCTAATGTTTAATTAAAAAGAATCTGACCCGAGAAGTGCATCAGCTAAAGATGCTTCCAATCTAGTCTTATTAAGTATTAACTCTTTATTCTCTGATTCAAGTTTCTTTAAGGTCTCTTCCATTGATTCAACCTTAAGCTGAGCAGATATTAAATCGTGCTTCAAGTCATATATTTCTTTATCTCTAATTTCTAAATCTGCTTCAAGTGACTCAATCAAGGTCTTTGCCTTAAAATAATCATCAGCAATGTTAAGCTCCAACAGAGTAGCTTTCATATCAGCAGGAATTCTCTTATAACCATCAATAGCCGCAAATTCATCAAGCTTAGCATTAATGTAATTAGCAACCTTCTGCAGATATTCTTCTTCTTCGTATCCGCTAAGGGTATAAACTTTTCCACCAATAAGCACTTTAGCGCTTTTTTCGGATATCATTTAACTCCTCCCGTAGAAATAAATATATATAATTATATATTTATAAACCTTTAAATACAAGTATTCTCATTAAAAAGCTACAACAATTCTGACATTTCTGATAATTATACAAAATCATCCGGTACTTCCCTTTGGAAATGCTCATATGCTTTTGGAGTAACCATTCGCCCCTTTGGTGTTCTGATAATCAAACCGTGTTGCAAGAGATAAGGTTCATACACATCTTCGATTGTGCCAGAATCCTCACCAACTGTAGCCGCCAGATTATCAAGTCCTACTGGACCTCCATTAAATCTGTCAATGATAGAAATAAGAATATTTCTATCATTAACATCCAAACCTAATGTATCAACCTCTAAAAGATTAAGAGTCTTTGATGCTACGGATTCAGTAATAACACCGTCAAATTTAACTTGGGCATAGTCTCTGACTCTCTTTAAATATCGGTTAGCTAATCTAGGCGTCCCTCTGGATCTAAGTGCAATCTCATATGCACCATCTTCATTAATATCGCAACCTAATTTACCAGCAGAATTAACTATAATATTAGTTAGCTCTTCGGGAGTATAATAATCCATATGACTGATAATGCCAAAACGATCTCTTAATGGAGCAGATAATAATCCTGGTCGTGTTGTTGCACCAATTAGGGTGAACCTTGGAAGCTTTTGGTGGATTGACTTTGCCGAAGCATCCTTGCCCATAACTATATCTACAGCAAAATCTTCCATAGCAGAATACAATGTTTCTTCAACAGGTTTTGTTAATCGATGTATTTCATCAATAAATAAAATATCACCATCTCTTAGAGTCATTAGTACAGCAACTATCTCACCTGGTATGGTTATGGCTGGCCCTGATGTGACCTTAATATTCTTACCCATTTCAGCAGCTACAATACCTGCTAATGTTGTTTTTCCAAGTCCGGGTGGTCCATAAAGCAAGACATGGTCCAATGCATCTCCTCTGGCCTTTGCCGCTTCTATGTAAACCTTCATATTTTCTTTTACTTTTTTTTGACCAATATATCCTTCAAAAGACTTTGGACGTAAAGCATTATCGTTAACTAAGTCTTCATGAGAAGCAATTGTTGATGTAATACTATTTTTCAAATCTATCACCTATTATAAAAATGATATCTGCTTGAGTGTATCAGTCAAGAGCTGTTCTGTAGTAGAGCTTTCTGTAATTGTCATTTTATCAAGCGCCTTTTTAGCGTCCTTGGCAGAATACCCTAGTGATTGTAATGCATCTATCACTTCCTGCCTAATTGAAGTATAACTATCCTCTCCTCGTGTTGGGCGTCGTGTCATAGTGCTATTTATGTGATTATCCAATGCCTCAACAAATCCAATCTTGTCTTTTAAATCTATTATTATTCTCTCTGCTGTCTTTTTTCCGACACCTGGCGCTTTTGATATGGCAGTAGCATCACCAGATACAATTGCAAATTTTAAGTCATCAACTGTCATCTGTCCCAAAATAGCTATAGCTGCTTTAGGCCCGATTCCAGATACCGACAAGAGCATATTAAAAACTTCAAGATCAGCTCTGGATGTAAATCCATAAAGCATCATAGAGTCCTCTTTATGGATTAACTGAGTATAAACCTTAACATCATCCTCTAAGTCTGGCAAATCTACAAGAGCTGCAACTGCCGTATTAATACAATAACCAATACCATTGTTGTCAACAATTATATAATCCGTACCAACTTCCTTTAAAACCCCAAAAATATACGAATACATAAATTATATTATCTCACCTATATAATAAAATCCCTTGCAGCAAATTAATTTAACCTGATACATTTTACCAATCATGGAACTGTCGCCAGGCAAATGAACAGTAGTGTTATTGGCCATCTTTCCAGTTACTAATGTTGAATCCTGTTCATTAACTTCTTCAATAAGTACTTCCTGAACGGTGCCCTCATATTTGCCTGTTTTTTCTCTTCCTACAGTCTGTACAAGCTCAAGTAATCTATCAAATCTGTCCTTAACGACATCCTCTTCTATCTGATTATCCATTAAAGCTGCAGGAGTTCCTGTACGTTTTGAATATATAAAAGTAAATGCAGAATCATACTTGACCTTGCTAACTACATCCATGGTCTCAAGAAAATCTTCTTCTGTCTCTCCAGGAAAGCCTACTATTATATCCGTAGTTAAAGCAATATCAGGAATTTTAGATTTAAGCTTGTCTACTATTAATAAATAATCTGCCTTGGTATAATGTCTGTTCATTTTCTGTAATAAGGCATCACTACCTGACTGCAAAGGTAAATGCATGTGATTACATATCTTAGGTTCTTTTGCCATTACCTCTATAAGTTCATCAGACAAATCCTTTGGATGTGATGTCATAAATCTAACTCGCTTCAAACCATCTATCTTACATATTCTTTCAAGAAGCTGAGCAAAAGTAATAGATTCCTCCAACCCCTTGCCATATGAATTAACATTTTGGCCTAAGAGCATTACCTCAACTACGCCATCAGCTACCAGATTAGTAATCTCTTCAATTATATCCTCAGATTTTCTGGAACGCTCTCTTCCTCGAACATAAGGTACAATACAGTAGGTGCAGAAATTGTTGCAACCAAACATTATATTAACACCTGATTTAAAGCTGTATTTTCTCTCAATAGGAAGATTCTCTACAATCTTGTCAGTATCCTTCCAAATATCAATAAGCATACCCTTATCTTTATTTAAAGTATTAAATAATAATTCTGCAAACTTATAAATGTTATGTGTACCAAAAATAAGATCTACAAACTTATATGATTTCTGTAAAGTCTCAACAACAGTTGGTTCCTGCATCATACATCCACAAAGGGCAATCATCATTTCAGGGTTCTTTTTCTTATATGACTGAAGGATTCCAAGTCTACCATATACTTTGTTGTTTGCATTCTCACGAACGGTACAGGTATTATAGATTACAAAATCAGCATGCTCGTCTTCACTTTCTTCAAAGCCAACCTGCTTTAATATACCTACTATTTTTTCAGAATCTCTGGCATTCATCTGACAACCAAAGGTAGTAACACAAAAAGAAAGCTTTCTTCCTAAAGAAGCTTCCTTTTCCCGTAATATTTTCCTTGATAGTTCAATAAAATAATACTGTCTGTCAGGCTCTGTATCAGGTGCCTGATTGATTAATTCCATAAAATCCATAGACTATCTAACCTGTCCATTTCCATAAATTATATATTTATAACTGCATAGAGCATTAAGTCCCATAGGACCTCTGGCATGAAGCTTTTGAGTACTAATACCTATCTCAGCTCCAAAACCAAACTCAAAACCATCTGAAAATCTTGTTGAAGCATTAACATATACACAGGCAGCATCTATCTCATCTAAGAACCTTTGAGAATTATTATAATCAGATGTTACTATACACTCAGAATGACCTGTATTATATTTGTTAATATGTTCTATTGCCTCATCAATACTATCTACTGTCTTAACAGAAATAATATAGTCAAGGTACTCCATTCCAAAATCTGCTTCTGTGGCATCAACCGCATCTTTCATAAGCGACTTAGCCTTATCATCAGCCTTAACCAATACATTGTGTCTTGCAAACATTTCATTAAGCTTTGGTAGAACAGCTGATGCTACATTACTGTGAATTACCAGGGATTCACATGCATTACATACACCAATTCTTTGAGTCTTGGCATTTTCAATAATATTTACAGCCATATCAACATCAGCGGATTCATCTACAAAAACATGGCAATTGCCTGTTCCTGTCTCAATAACCGGGATTGTGGCATTCTTTACTACACTTTTAATAAGTCCGGCTCCACCTCGTGGAATCAAAACATCAATAATGCCATTAAGCTGCATCATCTCGTTAGTTGTTTCATGCGAGGTGTCTTCTATCAATGTGATTGCATCTACTGGAAGGTTAGCTTCTTCCAAAGTAGATTTTATAACCTTAACTATAGCTATATTTGAACACAGGGCATCAGAACCGCCCTTAAGAACTACTGCATTTCCTGTCTTAAAGCAAAGGCCAAATACATCCACAGTAACATTAGGTCTGGCTTCATAAATTACACCTACAACGCCAAGAGGTACTGTTTTTTTACCTACAAGAAGTCCGTTAGGTCGTTTTACTGTTTCTTTAATCTCTCCTATTGGATCAGCTAATGACGCTATCTGAAGTAAGCCCTCTGCCATAGATTTAATTCGACTTTCGTCTAGTTTTAATCTGTCTAAAAGCCCCTTGTTAAGTCCCTTAGCTTCACCATTTTTTAAATCAACAGCATTACATTCAATAATATCAGAAGCATTATCTACTAATGCCTTTGCTACCAGCTTAAGTCCTTTATTTTTGTCGTCCGTAGAAAGTTTTTGAAGCTGATATTTACAGTTCTTTGCCTTCATACATATATTAGCAATACTTGACATTATTCCATCCTCACTTATTATATTTCTGGCCCAGATTTTCCACATTGCCATTTTCATCTACTAAATCAATATTATTCAGTTGAGCTTTAAGATTATTCTTAACAGATTGTATGTATCTTTGTCGCAACTCTTTTTGTTCGACTGCTTCTGCCTCGGTTAATCCAACTGATTTCGATTTATGATACAACTCATTAATACGTGCTATATCTTGTTCTGTAATC
>JABUSV010000065.1 GCA_021442555.1 Pseudobutyrivibrio sp.
TCCGTATGGCATAAAAGTGCCAAAACTGGATGATTTTGCAGCACCAGTTACAATTATTCCTGTCAAAAATCCACCAGCATATACTACCCAGCTCATATTCTCATTAAGCTTAAGCTTTTCTGGAAGATATTTAATCCCGCATAATACCAAAAGAGCAATAAACAGTGTAAAAAATACATTCTGGTACCTTGGACATAGTAATGTGCTGTTGAAGCCAAGGTTAAATGGAAGCTCAGAAACCAAAGCAAAAATAATCAGGTTTCTTGCATACTTTTTTACATTTCTGGTATGACCAAAGCCCTCCACTAACAGAAAAGCAAATATAGGGAATCCCAATCTTCCAATGCATCTAAATACAATATAAATAATATATACCCTTGCAAATTCAGGATGCGATACGTACCAGGCAGACATATCCCCTACAGACCAGGAATAAAAATCTGCAGGCAGCATGGTATTAATATATCCATTAAGCAAAATGGCTGCAAAATGATCAATGAACATAGCAATGATTGCTATAATCTTAAGTGTACTACCTGTAATACCGCCTTTACCTCCACTCTCAATCTCTTGGGTTACAATAACGTCACTCATTCCAATTATTCTTCCTTTCAAATTTATATTACTATTCTGCGCTTAATATATATATAAGCGGAGAGTTCCAATAGATTGCCACCTCATTACAAGAGTAGCTTTGGTCACTGTCTGCATAACACTTGGCTGGTGGCATATCCTTTAATACATTTGCCGCATAAGGATCCTCCAAGTGTGAATTAGGACCACCTGACAACATTCCAGCAACAACTTTTCCCTTTGACTGGGAAGGTCTGTGATGTACATGCATTGGACTTTTGACACCTGTTCCTGTTATGAAACAGTAATCAGTAGCATTTACTCCCATAAGATAACTTCGGCATGCATCTGCACACTCAACATACTCTTTGTTAGAACTAATGGAATCTGCCATGATAAAAATCATGCCTTCATTAGCTATTCCCATATTTGAGCCCCATTCAAATTCCTCTGTTCTTGTTATAAGATAAGGGCCGCTCTTTGCATTTTCGCAAAGCTCATCTACCTGAGACAGGAATTCTTTTTTTAATGTCTTGGCAAAAGAAACATGCTCTTTATTCATGTTATCATCAGTAAGAGCCGCATAGGCTCCATAGCCTGCCATGTTAACCCATCCCAGATCCGTAAGCTTTAAATCAGAATTATAGGTTTCTTCAAGAACCTCATAATACTTTTCATCGGCAGTTGCCTTATACAGCTGTGCGCTGGCCCAAAGTAATTCATCATAGCATTCATCGTCAGGATATTCACCCGTCACGATGTCGGATGGATTTTTAAACCCTGAATCATCCTTATGCGCTACCAGATATTCATATGCTACTTTGGAGGCATCCAGACACTGGGCAGCAAAGCCTGGATCACTCTGTTGATATACCATGTATGCATAGGCCATTACAGCTGCAAAATCTCCTGTGGCCGTGTTGGATATTGGCGATACAATCTGCTCATCTCTATCCGCTTCAGGCATGATGGTTCCTGGAAATGTCTTGCCTGATACCTTGTGGTATACACCACCAGTTGTCTTATCCTGCATTTTGAGCATCCACATAAGCTCATACTTGGCTTCATCCAATATGTCACTGGTTCCATTGTTGCTTTCAGGAATATTCATATCATCAGAAAATGCACCAGGCGAGGCCTCATAAGCCAACAGCATGTCGGTTATAGTCTTGGCAGCAGGAACTATATACTTTCCATAATCTCCTGCATCATGCCATCCACCTGTGACATCTTTTTCATCCTTGGTACCATATATTTTTGCCAATGTATCATGACAGGTTTTATGAGCAAACTCACCAGCGTAATCATCAGTAAGTTCCTGACCACAGCGCTGCATATAAAGCATATGTACAGCATTACTCAACACCTCATCATAAGCATTGTCGTTAATCACAAACTCACAGGACTCAAGCCCCTTTGATGTAACCACCTTATAGCTTCCATCTGTTTTATAATCAGTAAAGTATGCTACACTTAGCAGCTCTTTTGACATGGAAGCTTCCCTGGCTTTATTGATATCACCTTCGTATACGGACTTATTTGTCTTGGAATCTACTATGGAATACTTATTATCATCAGCCTCCAGGTCAACAAACATTACATATTTTAGGTCTTCAGGTCTGTATCCAACCTGATTTACTCTTACATGTGACAGCTCTTCAGATTCAGAAGCAGACACAGCACCACTTGCATCAACCACCTTAAGTGATATATTGTCAAAATATATCTTGTGAGGTTCTATTGAAGCAGAGTCAACGCCAGATTCTTTGAACTCATCTACGTATCCTATGTTAAAGCAAAAACGAGGAGAAGGGTCTGTCATTTCTTCCATCGTAAAAGTATTCTCCACATGTTGTACTTCATCTTTTGCCATAACCTTGCCATCTGCATAGGCATGGTAATCTCCACCATTTATCTGGAATCTGTAATCGACAGATCTTTCCGTGGAGCTGTGTATATCACAGGAGAATTCATATTTTACCCCCTGTTGCAGCTCGAATCCATCTACATATACCTGAACACCATGTGCTACATCTCCAGTCTTTTTTATGTCACACACCAGCTCGTTATTCTCACAGTACAGCTTAGCTTCTCCCCCCTCAAGATAAGTATAAAAAGCGCCTGTACCCTCCTCAAAGGTGCCTCCTTCTATCAGTTCTATACCAACAGGGATATCATCTTTAATATCAGAAGCTTCGGCAACCTCCGAGTCAGTCTCTTCATCATTGTTTTCAACATTTGATTCTGTATTATAATTATTAGGTTCGCCAGCACTGTTACCGCAGCCTGATATAGTTACTGTCAACGCTACCGCAAGTATTAATAAAAAAACACTTCTTTTATGCAAAATTATCCCCTCCTATTTTGACAAAATATATAGTTGACGTTATGCAACACATTGTATATTATGTTGATTCGAATGAAAACCTTTTTTGAATAAATATGTGGTTTTCAATAACTGAAGGAGAACAAAATAATGAGAAAGAGAATCGTAAAATGTCTTGCAATGACAATGCTTTTGGGTGTTACATTTACAGCCTGTGGCAATAAAGCTGCCACAACATCCGACGCAACCACAACAGATGAAATATCAACAGAAGATAATGGTGTTGATGAAGTTACAGAATCGCTTTTTAGCAAGAAAGAAGATACTCTTGAGGACCTAATACCAGAGTCAGAAATAGATGCCATTAATGAAATGATGGAAAATGAGCGCATTAATAACGAAGGCCTTTCAATGTACTCTTCTATTATTTTTAGCATCGAAGGAAATGATTGTTTCTACTCATATACCTATGGCGAGGAAGTAGAATTTGATGAATCCTATATGGAACAGCAGGAATCTGTATTTATAGCACAATCAGAACAATTCGTAGCTTTATGTGACTCTGAAATCAATTTCTTACCTGAATCAGTCGGCTTCACATGGTATGCTGTAGATGGTACAGAATTATACAACTATACCTATGTTGTATCAGATGAAGAGACTTCAGATGACGCTGAAAACACAGACGCAGAATAATATGCAATGAAAAAGAGCTTGGCATATTGTACCGCCCCCAAAAGTTAGACCAAAAATCTAACGTTTTGGGGGCACATCAATATGACAGGCTCTTATTTTTTAACACATAGCTAACAATGCAATTAGTGGTGAATTCCAATATACACATATTTCATTTGTGGAATAGCTATCCAGATGATCTATATAGCATGCTGCCGGGGCCTTGTCTGCCAAAAGCCTTGCAGCAGTTTCATCATGAAGTCCATTATCAGGCCCGCCTACAAGCATTCCAGGCATCGGCTTACCCAGGGCAGCTGATGGTCTGTGATGTGGATGCACCGGACTGTTGCTTCCCTCACCTGTTACAAAGCAATAATCAACAGCATTTATCCCAAATATATAATCTAAGTTATATTTCATATATATAACATAGTCCTGATTGGGACTAATCTTATTTGCCATCCAAAGAATCATACCGTTATCTGCAATACTCATATTTGAGCCCCACTCGAAAGTATCAGTTCTGCTGATGAAATATGGATTTGCCTTGGCCTCATCTACCATATCATCCACCTGATTGATAAAATCTGACTTAAGTCTAGTCCAAAAATCCAAGTGATTCTTTTTTAACAAGTCACTGGTCAATGCGCTGTATGCTGCATAGCCTCCTACGTCATCCCATCCCAATATGGTCCACTTTGTTACCTTCTCATATGCTGATAAAATAACATCTGCATATGATTCATCCTCAGTAACCTTGTAAAGCTCCACAGCAGCCCACATTATTTCATCAAAGCAGTTATCATCTGGATACTCTCCTGTTACTATGCCATCGGGATTCTTAAATCCAGGTGCATCCTGATGCTTTACCACATAATCAAAGGCTTTTTTTGCTGCACCAAGACACTTATTCGCAAAACCTGTATCGATATCTTTATATACAGTTGAGCTAAGAGCCATAATTGCAGCAAAGTCTGCTGTAGCTGTATTGGATACTGGTGATACCACCATCTCCCAGGTCTCATGCTGTGGCATTACAAAGCCTGGGAATCGTTCTCCTGTAACCTTGTGATATACACCGCCAGTCTTAGAGTCCTGCATTTTAAACATCCACTCTAACTCGTATCTGGCTTCGTCTAAAATATCAGGCACTCCATTACCGCTCTCTGGTATGTTCATGGCATCGTTAAAAAGTGCAGGATTTGCTTCATATGCTATAAACAAATCCATTACCGCCTTGGCGCCACTTACAATATATCTGCCGTAATCTCCTGCATCATGCCAACCGCCGTTTACGTCTAATTTTTCATCAGTACCATATATTCTTGCAGGTGAATTATGGCAGGCCTCATGGGCAAATTCCTTTGCATAAGCCTCAGGAAGCTTAATCCCACATCTTTGAAGATAAAGCACCCTGAATACATTTATTAGTGTCTTATCGTATATTTTATCTCCTATTTCAAATACATAGGATTCCTCTCCCTTGGCTGTTACTATTTTGTACTTGCCAGGGCATGTGACTTCAGTAAAAAAACCTGCAGAATTGTATTCTCCAGATACCTTATAAGGCTTTGCCTTAGTAATAGTTCCTTCAAATACTGTCTTGTCAGTTTCAGCCTCCACCACAGTAAATGTTCTGTCATCTTCGTCCAGATCAGCAAAAACCGCATATTTTTCCGCAGCAGTTTTATACCCTATCTGATTAACTCGCACTTTTCTCATATAATCTTTCAAATCCTTTTATAACTTAACCAAAGTCAGTTCACGCTGATAATCCTCAATAGGATTCATGTTGTTATCCAACAATTCCACCTTTAGCTTGACCTTTTTAGCCGTATCAAACACCTCTTCATTGCTAAACACATGGTAAAACTCATAAACCGCCGAACTTAAGCTGCCATCAGCATACTGTCTTGTAACTCCTACAGGCTTTTCATATTCTATAGAATTATTGCCTCTGGTAAAAGTATACCTGATCATATTGGCATTTGTAGAAAACTTGAAGTAGTTGTTAACAGAATCAAAATGTATATATTCCTGATTAACCTGAAATGGCATTATAACACCTGCTATTCCAATATCGTAGTCGTCAACTACCACTTCCTCCTCTGGACGATAAACACTTTCTTCTATCAGCTCTGAACCTGGAGCAATAAAATTATCCTGTCCACCCTCTCGCTTGTCAATACGTGTAAGCTCTATATTGTTTTCCATGGTAATAAGACTACCCTTGCATTCCTTACCACCGATTGTAATCTCAGGCTCTCCAATATCATAACAATATGGTAAAAACGAAGCTCTGTCGTTGGTTTGACCTCTCTCTTGAATCCCTGCCAAGTCGTTGGTCATGCATGTTGAATCCTCGGTAAGATTGTAAATAATGCCGTGAGTTGTGGCATTGAGCTGTCTTGATGTATTAACGCAGTTGACCATCTTTGGCAATTCAATAGAAGAGCCATAAAATGACAGAGAACCCGGCACGATGTCGTTTTGATTGGAAATTCCTAACTGCTCCTCAAGCTTCATATAATTATCAAGATTGCTGATAGGTGAATATCTTCCCATCACAACAGACTTACCATCTTCTATTGTTATTAGCTTACGACATTCCGCCAAAAGATCTTTGTTTGAATCGTACAAGGATGCAGTGAGCACATACTCTCCCTTAGGCCATGAAGTATATGGTTCACCATTTGCATCAGTGTAGTTCATTCCATCATCCATAGGCAGACCATGTGCTATGTCTGTTGCATTTACCAGCAATGCTTTAAAATAATTATCACTGTACCAGCACTTAATCTGTGCATTACAGATGGTATCCATCGGATTGTTCCCATCTTCAACTATAAGCTCCACCATCTTGTGGCGCTCTATATCTGATATTTTTTCTTCCTCGGAAGAATATCCTGTCAGTTCTGGACATCCATACCAGAAAATAGCAGAATCCTTTTTTTTGCTATAGGTACTTCTAAGTACATTACCCTCCTGATCCGACAAAGTCACCTCCATCACAGCATCCTGTGGCAAAGCCCTGTCAGCATCGATAGTTCCAACAACCATTATATGTCTATTAGGCGCAAAGCTGTCGCACATGTCATCCAGTGATATGGTACACTGGACCTTTTGCATCATTGCACAACCTGCCAGCCCTGCACAAAGCATTAGCAATGCAACTATTCCAGTTAACAATCTGTATTTCATATTATCTCCTCTTTGTAAACAAGCGGCTTCGCCGAAGTCTCGTCTATAATTTGCTGCGCAAATTATCTCCTCTTTTATTATACATTAAATGCAAAATATCCAATCAATGGATCGCAATAAATAAATGTGAAAATTCTGTGTACCGCTTCTTAAAACAAATCCAATGAGGAATCAAGATATATTGCTTCTCTAACCAAAAGCTGATACTGAGGTTTGGTCAGATAATATAGCAAAAATTCCAGGATAATGGCACTGCCAAGACTCCTTCCTTCTATCTTAAATTCTCTAAATCCCATAGGAATATATATCTCTTTTATATCGTCTACACCTATGAATCCAGGATTTTTCATTGCTTTAGAAAAGACATATCCTTCCTCTGTCTCTAAAGATGTGCATTTAATCTCTCTACAATACTCCCCCAGTGCGAGACGGCTGACATTCTCGTAGCATTCTTTTCTTTGATTGCAGGTAAAGGCGCAGCATTCATTACAGAGGAACTCTATTTTTTGTTTTTGTGCTGTTGTCAGGGTATTAAGCTTGTCAAACTGCTTATTTAATCGAAAATCAGGCACAATATATCTAAACTCTGCGCGATTGATTTCCTGACACAACTTAGTAAAATCAGTTATAACCTTGGTGGTACTTGAGATTAGGTAAAGCTTTGGATATTTTTCCAACAAATAATGTGCCAGCAAATCAGAATGTACTATGACTCCATTATCTACTGACTGGCTGTCAGACAGCTGTGAACACAACCTGTTACATCTCTTATCACCCAGATGCTCTTCCAGCAATAATGAGTTACTAAAACAAAGCCTTGCCGATATCCCATATTGCTGCATCATCTTTAGGAGCTCATCTGCCTCGTTTTCACCATAGCCAACTCTTCCGCCGCCCCACAGGCAGTCAGCTGGAGCCCCATAGATTGAGCCTATCTCGCACCAGTCATAAAAGTATTCTCTGTGCTGATTAAACAGTAGAATAAACATCTTATAAAGCTCCTGAAATTCAAATAATCCAGGCAGATGAAATCTTGCTATTAAATTATTATTAGCTCCTGTTTCCTGCATGTTTATGATGTAGCTTCCTTACAATATGATTATATTTTCATTACATATATCTGGCATGGGTTCCACTCATCCCACAGTAGAGGGAAGACCTCAAACTCTTTAAAGTCCAGACCAAGATAAAACCTATTTGTTTTATCATAATATTCATTACATCACATCTCAACAGTCTTTACCTGAATATAAGAATATCCTTCCTCCTGGCTTTATTTTTTGCTGCATCAAAAAGCTCTTTTCCCAAGCCTTTGCGCTGATATTCCTTTAATACTCCCATGACTGCCAGCTCTACAGTGTCTTTTCCTGTCGGCTTTAATGTAAGAAATCCCATTGTGGTATCAGCTTCTATTGCTGCAAAAAAGGTCTGATTTGCACTTTCTTTTACATAATCCTGAGTTGATTCTGGTATTCCAAATCACTCAGGAAGCTCTTCTAATATACTTTTCGATATTTTTATTTTTTCTGTTGGATCTATTATTTCTACTATCATGTGTTATCCTCATCACAGCTTACACTTATACATTGCTATATCAATTCTATTGCAGGCAGGCTGTCTTGTTCTCATTTTACTTCATAAATGGGGTAAATCAAAGTACTCCCCCAGTCAGCTGCGCTGACAGCCACCTCGGAGGAGTGGCCAAGACGGAGGAATAAAAAAATCCCAGGGACATATCCCTGGGATTATTAGATGCGGGTGACAGGACTTGAACCTGCACGGTCGCCCACCAGAACCTAAATCTGGCGCGTC